>CAZALQ010000029.1:10220-13190 GCA_964485605.1 uncultured Oscillospiraceae bacterium | reverse complement strand
GAAGAGGTCTTCCGGGAACTACCTGTGGTCCGCCGCCGTGCATCTTGAGGGCACGTACGGTAGCTACGACTACGGAGCAGTGCGGCTTGAGGCCGGAGAGTCTGCACTTTACGTTCCAGAACTTCTCGAATCCGATGTCAGCAGCAAATCCGGACTCTGTTACGTGATAATCGAAGAGCTTGAGAGCCAGTCTGTCTCCGATGATGGAGGACTGTCCGATAGCGATGTTCGCGAAGGGGCCTGCGTGTACGAGGCAGGGCTGATGCTCTACTGTGTAGCAGAGTGTCGGGTTGATAGTGTTTCTCATCCATGCTGTCATTGCGCCGGCAACTTCGAGATCTTCTGTTGTTACAGGATTGCCCTTCTTGTCATATGCAAGTACGATGTTTCCGATTCTTTCACGAAGATCAGGAAGATCCTTTGCAACAGCAAGAATAGCCATGAGCTCGGAAGATACAGCGATGTTTGTTCTTGTCATCATGCGGTATCCTTCCTTGTCTCCTTCACCAAGACCGATCTCCATCTTACGGAGAGCCTGGCAGCAGAAGTCCATAACGAAGTTCCATTCTATTCTTTCAGGGTCGATGTCAAGTCTCTTAAGACCGATCTGTGCAAGTCTTTCGTCATCATAGTTGCGCTCATGCTGCATTCTTGCATTCAGAGCAACCATGCCCAGGTTATGAGCGTTCATGATGTCGTTGATGTCACCTGTAAGTCCTAAGGAGAACTCTGTCATAGGAACGAGAAGTGCGTTTCCGCCGCCTGCAGCTGTTCCCTTAACGTTCATTGTAGGACCGCCGGAAGGCTGACGGAGGCATCCGCCTGCATTCTTTCCGATGTAGCCGAGTCCTTCAATGAGTCCAAGGCTTGTGGTGGACTTTCCTTCACCAAGAGGTGTAGGAGTGATAGCCGTAACTTCAATGAATTTTCCGTCCGGTTTGTCCTTAAGTCTTTCCATGATCTTCAGGAAGTCGAGTTTTGGGGTCTTTCCGTATGGGATGATTTCATCATCGAGAAGTCCCATCTTCTCCTTGAAGTATTCAAGAGGTGGGAGATTTTTCATCGCATCTTCTGCGATTTCCCAGTCTTTGTGTTGAGTAGGATCTAGCATGTTATATTGCTCCTTTCTATTAATGCAGCATTAATATGTTAACGGTTTCCTTACCGCATAACCCTAGCTTTTAAGACAGACTGCCTTTGCAGCTTTTGCTGCTTCAACAGCATTGTCTGTATATATATCAGCACCTATTTCCTTTGCAAATGCTTCGGTAACAGGAGCGCCGCCAACCATTATGGTTACATCTTTTCCCCTCTTTGTTTTTCTGATTGCCTTTACCGCATCCTTCATGGATTCCAATGTGAATGTGAGAAGTGCAGAAAGAGCTATTACTTTACAATCGGGATTTTCTTTAAGAGCTTTAATAAATGTTTCAGGTTCGACATCAATACCAAGGTCAATTACATCAAGACCTGAAGATTGCATCATGATGGATACAAGATTCTTTCCTATATCATGAAGATCTCCGGATACGGTACCGATGATCACCTTACCGAGTTTTGAACCAAGTGCCGGTGTGAAAGACGGTCTTAAAACAGCCACACCCTTTTCCATGGTCTTAGCTGCTATGAGCATTTCGGGAACATAAATATCGTTATTTTGGAATTTTTCTCCAACTTCATCCATTGCAACGATCATGGAATCAAGGATATCCTCACTTTTTGTTCCGTTATCGAGAGCATCCTTTACAACATTGCTGACGATATTAAGTTTTCCGCTGCTGACAGCTTCCCTGACATCCTCGTTAATCATAATACGACCTGTCTAACATTTTATCATGAAAAGAGTGTAATTGACATATCATTTTGATTTTATTATAGGAAATGAAAAGTAAGTGTTCTTTGTAGAATCCTACAAAAAAACTTGACTATAGCAAAGTATTCTACTACAATAATGACAATCCATCTCACATATATTATAGGTAAAAATATGCAATTATCCTTAAATATTATTATCGACGCACTGGCAGATTACAGGCCAAGCAATAGGATTCTTGACACTTCGTCAAAGGTTTCGGCAGTTAGTATCTACAATAAAAGAAAGAAAACATTTTCAGCAGAACATATCTATGTAGGTATGCTTTCCGACCTCATTGACAATGAGCCCTATGAAGTCGGCTCATATTTCGTTGCAGTCCCCGATAAGAAAAGACTTAAAGACGTCCCTGCGGGTCACCTTACTAATACCATAGTATTGGACAAAGACTGCGAGATGCTGGATGTCTTTGAAACTCTTCAGACCCTGTTCTCAGATATTTCAACCTGGTGCGAAGGAATGGACTTCTTCCTCATAAGGCGAAAATCCATTCAGGATGTATTATCGCTTTGCGAGCAGATAATCGGCAACTTTATAACCATAACCGATTCATCTTTCTCCCTTGTTGCATATACCAACGGGCTTAAGTGCGATTGCCCTCATACCAATGATTTGATAAAGCAAGGCTACTATAACCAGGAAGCTATCTCAAAATTCAATTCTTTAAGGCTTCCTGAGTTTTGGAAGGATGCAAATGACATATATGTAGATGATACAAGGGCTATAACCTCTTATCCGACCATAAACAAGGTCATTCATTACAACAATGCATACTTTGCACACGTTGTAATGCTCTGCGATAAGAAATCACCCACTCCCGGCCTCATAGATCTTTTCAAGATACTTATCGACCATCTTATGGTCTGTTTCGAGCGTCAATGGGTTGAAAACAATCAGATGCCCCATGTCTATGACAGCCTAATTTTAAGTCTTCTCGACGGCTCAGGCCCGGAAGAAGATACTATTACAGAAAGAGCAAAGGCATCGGGACTTCCGCCGGAAGGAAACTTTAGACTCATCAAGATATCAGCTGACGGAAGCGGCGGCGTAATGCTCCAAAGGCTGTCCCAGGAGCTCCAGGATCACATTCCGGAGGC
>CAZALQ010000029.1:0-10190 GCA_964485605.1 uncultured Oscillospiraceae bacterium | reverse complement strand
TGATAGTTCAGGGCAATAAACCGAGGAACAGATTCAACCAAATAGTTGAGATGCTCCAGGAAGTTCTTGAACATTACAGAGCAAAGTGCGGTGTATCAGACCCCTTTGTCAAGCTTACAGATCTTTACCTTGCAGGAATTCAGGCAGATGTAGCACTTCGCTACGGATACAGATCGACCTACCCCTACTTCTCAAGCTCAAGCGCAAAAAAGTATCCAAGGGTATATACATATGAAGGCAGTTATCCAAGATACCTGATGCTTGCAACACCGGAAGTTGAAAAGATAGCAAAATCAAATGCTGCATTTAAAACGCTGCTTTCCTTATACAACTACGATCAGGAGCACAACACTAACAACCTTGAGCTTTTGTACATCTATCTTATAAACGACAGAAAAGCCACGGAGACTGCAGAGATTGCTCACATGCATAGAAATAACGTAATATACAGGATCAGCAGAATTTCCGAAATGGAAGACCTGGATCTCGATGATGCCGCAGTAAGATTCAGACTGCTTCTTGCCTACGAACTCTTTGTAATTTAGTGAAAATTACAAATTGAAGAGCATTTTTAGTGCAAGTTTATTCTTGCAGTAAAAGCTCTGCGGTGTTAGTATTTATACATAAAATTAAATATTTATAGTTGTTTCGCCATTAAAATGGCAGGCGCGGGAAAGAGTTTAATGCTCACGAGAAGGTCACTGTAAAGCCGCATAAAGCGGATAAGTCAGAATACGCTGAAACAACTGCAATTTCTTGCCGGATCCGGGAAATGAGCGAACTAAAGATCTTTCCCTGTGATGCAAAATGCTCACAGGTATTTTTTTGGAGGTTAATCAAAATGAAAAAAGTTCTTTCAGTGGTATTGGCACTTGTAATGATTCTTTCATTCGCAGCATGCGGAAAGAAAGAAGAGCCGGCAAAAGGACCCGGATGCTATGTAACAATAGTTAAAGGTGACGGAGAATTTGCAGTAGCATACGAATTCGTAGAATTCAACGACTACAACAAAGACGGCAAAAATGACATTGATGAAGTCTTAAAGGCAGCCCACGCCACATACGGAAAAGAAGAAGACTATGCTTCTTCAAACAGCGATTGGGGTCTCTCCCTTACAAAGCTTTGGGGAGACGAGAGCGGTGCATACAGCTACTATCATAACAATCAAATGGTTATGACAGACCTTTCTGAAGAAGTCAAAGAAGGCGACTATGTAGCAGCATTCGTATTCCAGGATAAGGTAAACTGGACAGACGCATATTCCTACATCGAAAGCACCAACTATGAAAACGAAACATTAACAGTTCACGTAAAGAAGGTTGGCTTCGATGCAAACTGGAACCCTGAAATGCAGGACGCAGAAGGCGTTGAAGTATTTGTCGATGGTACATCCATCGGAACAACAGGAGCAGACGGAACTGTTGCTGCAAAGGTTACAGTAACAGAATCCACAGTCACCGCTAAGGGTCAAGGACTTGTTCCTGCAGTTGTCAAAGTCGCTGTTAAATAATGAAATTACGTAATTTCCTTTCTCTACTTTTAACACTACTATTACTACTGTCGTTATCGGTATCTTCCGTTTTTGCGGAGGGTACCGATTTCGGCGTTTATACGGAAGCCTTTCTTGACTTAAAAGAGGCTTCTTTAGGTGCGTATTCTTATCAGGATATGGTCACAAATTTCTTTGCCAAGGCTCCCGGGACCGGCGAAGAATGGCATGTTATCACTCTCTCCCGGGTCAGAAAAGACATCAACTACGAAATCTACAGAAACGCCCTGCTCGACTACATAAAAAGTAATGAATTTTCAGGCGCAACTCAACTTCAAAAGGAAGCTCTTACCTACCTTGCAGCAGGCGGAGATAAAGAAAATATTGCAAATGTAGTTGATGACACTGTAGGCGCTCTTGGAATGATGTCCTATGTATACGGACTGCATCTTTTAAACAATGGCGCTCCAAGCAAACTCTACACAGCAGATGACCTTGTAAATCAGATCCTTTCTCTCGAAAAAGCGGAAGGCGGATGGGCCATCATGGGAGATTATGCAGACATAGATACCACTGCTATGACCATTCAGGCAATAGCACCCTACTATGCCTCAAATCCTGCTGTTAAGGCTTCTATAGATAAGGCGCTTGATCTTCTCGGATCAAAACAGCTTGAAGACGGTTCATACTTTTCCTTTGGGAGCGCAAACCCCGAAGGAACTGCACAGACAATCCTTGCACTATGCTCCATCTGCATAGACCCCTTCTCTGACGAAAGATTTATCAAAAACGGTAATACCCTTCTCGACGGCATACTTTTGTTTAAGACCGAAGACGGGACCTTTTCACATACCATCGGAGGGACTTCAAACAACACAACCACTCAGCAGATTATGTACTGCTCTGCAGGATACAATCTTTTAAAAGAAGGAAAAACGCTTTTTATCTTTGACGGATTTGAAGAACCATCAGAAGACAGCGCAAAAGATATAAAGCACGAAGAAGAAAAAGAAAAGCCCGGCCTTAAGCTTTATTTATACATTGCATCAGGCGTAGTTTTTGCAGCATGGATAGCAGTTTTGATCATTAAAAAGAAAAAGTCATTTAATTCTTATCTTTCTGCGATCCTTGTTTGCGCTGCAATAGTATTCCTGATACACAGCGTAAATATAAAGAGCCCGGACAGCTACTATAACGGTGAAAATGAAATCAAGGGAGAAGCTATAAGCTGCACCCTCTCCATAAACTGCAGCACTGTCGCAGGTAAAAAAGACTTTATACCCGAAGACGGTGTGATACTCGATACTGTAACAATTAAGATTCCAAAGGGCGGCACTGCAATGGATCAGATCACTGCCGCTGCAAGACTTTACAAACTCCAGCTCGATGTTAAGGGAAGTTTTGTTGTCGGAATCAATTATATTTATGAAAAAGATTTCGGAGACCTCTCAGGATGGATGTACAGAGTAAACGGAGAATATGCATCCACCGGAGCTCCGGAATTTGTTTTAAAAGACGGCGATAAGGTAGAGTGGCTATATACTACAAACTTAGGCGCCGACATAGGTGATACTTTCGGAGGAGGAGAATAAGCTGCGCAGTTTTTCCGATTACAACCCACTGGCAGTATTCATTTACTACTTCTGCATAATGCTTCCGATAATGTTTTTCCAAAACCCTCTTTTGAGCATAATTGGAATGTTATCGGGCGTTTTGTATTACCTTATAAGAAACGGGATCAAGGGCATAAAAAACATTTGGTGGATATTTGTCCTGGTAATCGTAGGAGCAGCCATCAACCCTCTTTTCATGCACAACGGAGTCACTGTATTGTTTGTTCTTAACGACTCCCCTATTACCCTTGAAGCCCTTCTCTTCGGACTTTGCTCAGGCATAATGATCGCCTCTGTAATCGCATGGTTTGCATCTTTTAACCAGATAATGACCAGCGACAAACTTTTATATATCTTCGGAAGCGTATCTCCAAAGATCGCTCTTATTCTTTCCATGACCTTAAGATACATCCCTCTTTTTAAGCAGCAGATCACAAAGACAAACAATGCGCAAAAAGCCATGGGTCTGTATAAGGAAGAAAACCTGATCGATAAGGTCAGAGGCGGAATAAGGATATTTTCCGTAATGGTCACATGGGCTCTTGAAAACGGCGTTATAACGGCAGACTCCATTACGGCAAGAGGATACGGAATAGGAAAAAGATCAAGATTCGCTATTTTTAAATGGGAAAAACAGGACTACATGCTGCTTGCAGTATCCCTGATATTTACAGGAATTACATGCATATCCGGATTTATGGGTCTTTTTAAAATAAACTGGTATCCGGCAATCACATATGCAGACGGCGGCGCTTTGACCATAATAAGCTACGCTGCTTTTACGCTTCTTTGCCTAATACCTGATTATCTCCAAGTAAGGGAGGAAACAAAGTGGAAATCCTTACAATCAAGAATTTAAATTTTAAATACTCCCTGGGAAAGGAGAATGTACTGCACGATATCTCCTTCTCAGTTAATGAAGGTGATTTTGTAGCCATTTGCGGACCTACGGGCTGCGGCAAATCTACCCTTCTTAAAATGATAAAAAGAGAACTCACTCCCTACGGAGAAAAATCCGGAGAAGTTCTCTTCGGCGGCATTCCTCTTGAAGAGCTTGATGACAGAGTATCAGCATCAGGCATAGGTTATGTAATGCAAAGACCTGAACAGCAGCTGGTAACTGATAAGGTATGGCATGAGCTTGCATTCGGCCTTGAAAATATGAATATACCCCAGGATACCATAAGGCGCAGAGTATCCGAAATGGCATCCTACTTTGATATTGAAGATTGGTTTGAAAAGAGCGTAGATGAACTCTCAGGAGGTCAAAAACAGCTTCTTAACCTTGCAGCCATAATGGTAATGCAGCCCATGATGCTCATACTTGACGAGCCAACATCTCAGCTTGACCCAATCGCATCATCCGATTTCCTTTCCACAGTTCAAAAGCTGAACCGTGAAATGGGCCTTACTGTCATTCTCGTAGAGCACAAACTTGAAGAAGTCGTTCCTATGGCAAACAAGCTTCTCGTAATGGATAAGGGACGTGTCCTTCATTACGATGAACCAAAGGCAGTATGCCAAAAGCTTGAAAATAGGCCTGACCTTCTTGAAGCAATGCCTGCAAGCGTCAAGCTGTATAACGAATTTGAAACAGGAGACGAATGTCCCCTTACGGTACTGGAAGGAAGAAGATGGATAGAAAAGCATTTTGACAATTCCTACTCCTTTCCCGATGATAAAGAGTATACACACTCCGATTCCTTAGCCCTTTCCCTTGATAATGTATGGTTCAGATACGAGAGAAAAGGAAATGATATCTTAAGAGGCACAAAACTTAAGGTATACGAGGGCGAAATATTCTGCATACTCGGCGGCAACGGATCCGGCAAGACAACTACCCTTTCCGTCATAAGCGGAATACATAAAGCATACAGCGGAGATGTAAAAATCTTCGGAAAGGATATTTCAGAATATAAAGGGCAGTCGCTGTATAACGAATGCCTGGCGCTTCTTCCGCAGGATGTACAGACAGTCTTTTTAAAAAGCACTGTAGCAGAAGAATTAAAGGAAGCAAAGGATATACTTCCAAGCCTTCCCTTCAGCCTTGATCACTTGATGGATAAGCATCCTTACGACCTTTCCGGCGGTGAGCAGCAGCTTGTTGCCCTTGCAAAGATCCTGGCAGCAAAACCAAAACTTCTGCTTCTTGATGAACCTACCAAGGGAATAGATGCCCATGCAATGACGGGCATTATCTCCATTCTTAAGAAGCTTAAGGAAAACGGTACGCACGACGTGGAATTTGCAGCCGAATATGCAGACAGATGCGCAATGTTCTTCAGAGGAGAAGTAACATCAGTTGATACTCCAAGAGAATTCTTCTCGGAGAACAACTTTTACACTACAGCTATCAACCGCATCACAAGAGGATATTTCAAGTCCTGCATTACACTTGATGATGCAGTTAAAACCTGCAAACTTCAACAAAAGAAATGAACTATATTTTTTGGACAATTTTAATAATGGTCCTGACCATAGCAGCCTTCTATATCAGATTTGAGAAAAGAAAGATAAGATCAAGAAGGCTTGTTATTGTCGCTGTAATGACTGCCCTTTCGGTACTGGGAAGGTTCATATTCGGTGCTCTCCCCGCCTTTAAGCCCATTACCGCCATCGTTGTTGTAACAGCCATATGGATGGGCCCTGAATGCGGATTTATGGTAGGTTCCCTTACAGCCCTTATTTCCAACTTCTATTTTGGACAGGGCCCGTGGACACCATTCCAGATGGTCGCCTGGGGCATTATAGGGGTTACGGCAGGACTATTATCAAAGTCCCTTAAAAAGAGCAGAGTTTGGCTTGCCATATTCGGAGCCCTTGCCGGGATCTTTTATTCCAATTTCATGGATCTTTGGACAGTGCTTTGGTACGGGCAGGGGCTTAATTGGGAGATGTATTCTGCGGCCCTTATCACCGCAATCCCCTATGCCATTTCAAATGCAGTATCAAACGTTGTATTTTTACTTTTGATAGGAAGACCTTTCGGAGAGAAATTCGACAGGGTCATTAATAAATACGGAATATAGGGAAGAGACAAAATGAGATTTTATTTATCAACGATCGGCGATGTAATCGATAACTGGGATGAGGAAACTCAAACAGAAATAATCAGCTATGCACATAACGTGGAACCCATCGCAAAGGAATACGGACTCGGTCTTGAACTGACGGAGTTCTGCATTTCCGAAAACTGTGATGATCCGTCAAAGGTCATGGACTTCTTTCTTGAGAATACGAAGTATACGGATGATCTCCTCTTCCATGCTCCATACAATGAGCTTCTGCCCCATGCCATTGAACCGGCTGTAGTAAGGATCGCAGAGCAAAGATATGACGAAAGCTACAAGATGTGCCTTAAGTACGGCGTTAAAAAGATGATAGTCCATGCAAACTATATCGCATCACTTTACTTTTCAGGCTTCTTCATCACTCAGCAAATAAAGTTCTGGAAGAAGTTCTTAAGCAGCCATCCGGGAGATACTCAGATCGTCATAGAGAACGTAATGGAGAATGAGCCCTTCCTCATTACTAAAATAGTTGAAGGCGTTAATGACGAAAGGTTTAAGATGTGCCTTGATACAGGCCACGCAAACCTTCACCCCGAGAAAACTTTGGATGAATGGCTTGAAGAATGCGCACCGTACATATCTCACATGCACATCCATAACAATAACGGCCCTACAGGATCAACAGGATTTGCAGGAGCAGGAGATCTTCATAAGGCCCTCGGAAACGGTATAATAGATTATGAAAAGCTTCTTAAAAAAGCTGAAGAATTAATAGATTGCCCTGATTTGACAGTTACCATCGAAACATCAGAAGTAAAAGAATCTATTCAGTGGCTTAAAGAAAAAGGATTTATATAAAATGGAAAAAGAATTACAAGAAATTATAGATCAGATTAAACCTCTTGATGAGCTTGCATTAAAGGCTGCAAAGGAAAGACAGGCCAAACTTGCAAAGCCGCCGGGGTCTTTGGGAAAGCTTGAAGATATATCAATTCAGCTTGCAGGCATTACAGGAAAAGTAATCAATGATATCGACAGAAGAAGAATCATCGTCCTTTGTGCCGATAACGGAATAATAGAAGAAGGCGTATCCTGTACACCCAGATCTGTTACTGCATCCCAGGCAGTCAACATGACCAAAAGAAAAACCGGTATGTCCTCCATGGCAAAAGCCTTCGGAGATGATGTACAGGTAGTCGACATGGGAATTGCAGATCCTTATGAAAGCGAAGATATAGTTACCTACCCCATTGCAAAAGGTACAAAGAACTTTCTTAAAGAAGATGCCATGACAAGAGCTCAGTGTGTCGAAGCGATCGCTACCGGTGCAAAGCTTGCAAAACATGCTAAGGAACAGAGAATCGATATTGTCGGCGTAGGTGAAATGGGCATTGGAAATACATCCAGCAGCGCAGCAGTACTTTCTGTACTTACAGGTCTCGATATTCCTATAGTAACAGGAAGAGGCGGCGGCCTTACAGACGAAGCATTCGAGCACAAAAAAGAAGTTCTTGAAACAGCTATCGAAAGAAGAAAACCCAACAAGGATGATGTAGTAGATGTACTCGCAAAGGTTGGCGGATTTGATCTTGCAGCCATGTGCGGTCTTTATCTTGGATGCGCACAGCAGCGCATACCTGTAGTTATTGACGGCATCATCTCTGTAGTCGGAGCCCTTTGCGCAGCAAAGATGTGCCCCACTGCAAGCCAGTATATGTTCCCTTCCCACGTAAGCTTTGAACCGGGATATAAGTTTGCTATAGAAGCAATCGATCCGATGGTAAAGCCATACCTTGATCTTGGCATGAGGCTCGGAGAAGGTTCAGGATGCGTTCCTGCATTCGAGGTAATGGCAGCAGCATGCTACGCAATGAATGATACTGCAAGCTTTAATGAAGAATCGGGAATCGATGACAATTATCTCGAAGAAATAAGAAAGGGAGACAAATTCTCCGTTTAAGGAAACAGTTAATGAATATATTCATTTCAGGCGGATGCAAAAACGGAAAATCATCAATTGCTGAAAGGTGCTGCGTCAATCTATCTAAGGGAGGTCCCCTTTATTACCTTGCAACTATGCAGGCTTTCGATAATGAAGACAGAGAGAGGATCAAAAGGCACAGGGAAAGCAGAGCAGGAAAAGGCTTTCAAACTATAGAACAGCCTCTTCACATCTTGGACTGTCTTAAGTCATCTGACGGAGCGAAGGGAACGTATATATTAGACAGTGTAACTGCCCTCATGATCAATGAGCTCTATTCTTCAACAGGCGCCATGGGCGAAGACACATATGATATGACTTCCGATCCTAAGGCAGCAGAAAGAGTCGCAGAAGAGCTCATAACCTTGTGTGGCAATGTAAAGAATATCGTATTTGTCAGCGATTTTATTTATTCAGGAATCGACGATTACAGCGAATATACTGAAGAATATTTAAGAGCCCTGTCCTATGTTGACAGAGCCCTTGCAAAAAAATGTGATGCCGTAGCAGAAGTATGCGTCGGCAATATAAATATGTTAAAAGGAGAACTTCCCCTATGACAGGATTTTTTATGGCATGGCAGATGTTTTTATGGATACCCTGCCCTGTTACAAAGTGGGATGATTCAAAGAAAAAGGAAATGCTTTTGTGGCTTCCTGCGATCGGTATTATCGTAGGCGCTTTATGGTATTTAATATTCTTTTTATCATCAATTGCAAATACCACATACAGCCCGGTTATAGCCGTATTACTATCGGTTTTTCCATGGCTTATCACCGGTTTTATGCACCTCGACGGATATATGGACTGTGCAGATGCTGCTCTTTATTTCGGTGCAAAAGAAAAGAAAATTGCAATTCTTAAGGACTCCCACGTTGGAAGCTTCGGTGTAATATCAGCAGTTATACTTGGAGTTCTCCAGTTTGCAGCAATGTATCAGCTTCTCGCTAAAGGATTTGATGAAAAAGAAATGATCTTTCTAATCATCATCCCCGCATTATCAAGATGCTGCTCTGTTGAGAATCTATTTTGGCTTAAATCCCTTCCGACAAGCTCCTATGCAGACCTTACAATGGATGTCAAAAAAAAATATCGCATTATACCTTTGGTTGAAGGATTTGCCATGCTTGCACTTGTTTGGTTTATTTGCGGCTTTAAATTCTTTGAAGCCATACTTATAGGGATGGCAATTGAAGAACTTATCATTATTTATTTAAGAAAGAATCTCGGCGGATTTTCAGGCGATGTTTCCGGAGCGGCAATTACTGCAGGAGAACTAGCCTGCCTTACCGCTGTCGCATTTATATAGAGGAATAATTATGGATTTGATCATAGGCGGAGCATATCAGGGAAAACTTGATTATGCAAAAACAGAATATAGTTTAGCAGACAGTGATATATATACATGCACAAATGATAAGGATCTTGATCTTAGCAAACGCTGCATATATCACTTCGAAGAATATCTGCTTTATTGCTATAGAAACGGCATCACTCCCCTTCTCGATTTTGATGAAGACAAGATAGTCATTATGAATGATATCTTTTGCGGAGTCGTTCCCATCGATACGGAAATAAGAGGATGGAGAGAATTCTGCGGAAGATCTGTTTCCGCACTCACAAAAAAAGCTGACGGGGTCACAAGAATTTTTTGTGGTCTTTCCCAAAGACTTAAATAATTATGAAAGCATATTTAATAAGACACGGAAGAACCATAGCCAATGAAAACTGGCTTTACTGCGGTCAATCCGACCCTCCACTTACTGAGGGCGGAATTGAAGAGCTTAAAGAAAAAAAGGCAATTGGCGGTTATCCTGACATCAAAGGATTAAAAGTATATACATCAGGACTTTTAAGGACGGAACAAACCCTTGAGACCCTTTTCGGCGCTGTTGAACATGAAGTACTTCCTGCCATGATGGAAATAAACTTCGGAGATTTTGAAATGCGTTCCTATGAGATGATGAAGGAAGATCCCGAATACATCGCATGGTGCGAAGGCGATAACGAAGCAAACATTCCTCCGGGAGAAGGCGCAGAAACCGCTCTCGGGTAATCCGAGCGTACACAGGACGCGTATACCATAGACGGCATTT
>CAZALQ010000028.1:0-13431 GCA_964485605.1 uncultured Oscillospiraceae bacterium | reverse complement strand
GTCTCCCCACACAAAAAGTATTGATTCATGAGCCGATTTTATCTTTTCCTTAGTCATTAGCTGCCTCCGCTTTTCTTATAGTGATATCACCGTATCTCTTCTTTTGTTCGGCGGTGATAGATCTTTCTCTTAAAAGTTCCAAAATGGACATAAAGGTGATCACCTTGTTGAAGTTGGTATTGTCGTTTTCTATGAGTTCGGAAAACTTTGCAGTCTTCTTTTTCCCAAGTATATCCGCAATCTGAGTTATGCGGTTTTCCATGGTCATCTTTTGACGCTCTATCCTCTCATAGATCTTGTGCATCTCCTCGAGCCTTTGCTTCTTTAAGATGAACTGCATAAAGGCCTGAGCAAACTCTCCCATGGATCCCTTTATTATTTCCTCAGGCTCTCCCATATATGCATCCAGGTCTTCAGCCGGTTTTTCATGTATGTGGGATGTGACCTCTGCCTGCTGTTCAAGGAATAGTCCCATTTCCTTAAACTGTTTGTACTCAAGTATTCTCTGGACAAGGTCTGCTCTTGGATCCTCGACAACCACCTCATCACCCACCTGCACCTTTTCGGCAGGAAGAAGCATGCGGGTCTTTATCTGTATGAGCTCGGCTGCCAGCACCATAAAGTCCTGGGCAAGCTCAATATCCATTTCCTTTGCCTCTTTAATATATTCCAAATATTGATTTGTAATTTCCGATATTTGAATGTCATAAATATTCATCTTCGATCTTTCGATAAGATAGACCAAAAGATCGAAGGGACCTTCAAATACGTCAAGCCTTACTTTATATTTCATTTTCCCGTATATTCCAAAAATGTATTACTGTATCCGTCTTCCGCAAAGGATTGTAGCATATATTTGTTGTGATTGCATACATCTGCGTAATTAGAATCGTAAGTTCCGTAGGTGTTGATCTGATTGTATAGGTTTCCGGGGCCCAGGTAATAGGCTGCAAGGCCAAGCTGAGGATCGCCTTCGCAGTACTCTATAAACATCTCAAGCCAGCTTGCTCCCCTTTGAATATTGTAATGGGGATCTCTTATCATCTCAAGGGTATATCCGTCCTCTTCTGCATAAATGAGCATGACCTGCATTAAACCTATAGCTTCAACATAGGAAACGGCAGTGTGCTCAAAACGGCTTTCTGTCTGGCATATGCCCATGAGCATGTCTTCTTCGCAGTAGGTATATACAGTTCCTTCATGCCTAAAGAGATACTCGTAATAAAGGGCAGTCTCATAGGAAAGGTTTGGATTTACCTCCATCATGTACCTGGCTCTCCCCTCTATATACTTGGTATTGTTTTCGCAGTAAAACTCCCTTGCCGGAACATCCCTTAAGGTGCTTATGTAGATCCCTCCCACCTGATCATAGTAGTATGTAAAATCTATTTCTGCATAGTCCTTAAGAGCATCAACTGACACATACAAAGTCCTTACGCCGCTGTTGGCATCCTTTGTGGTCCCTGCGGAAAACTCCGGAACATCTTCCTCATTAAAGACGTACTTATGGCCCCAGTAAAGCTCTTCATATTTTAAGTTGCAGGCGCAGTTTCCCTCATATACATAGTCAAGGGAAGGACCTTCAGTTTTCGGCGAAAACTTTACCCAGTGCCTTTCATCGTCAAAGGATATATTAAGTCCCAGGGCATTAAGTATGCAGCTGGTCATGGGCACAAATATCTTTCCCTCAACGGAAACAAAGGGCTCTGTTATCTGCCAGTTGTTGATATGATATCCGTTTATATAGATATCCTTGTATAAAAAACTCCCCAGATTAAAGCCGACATTTTCGTAATTCTCGTCGATTTCAGGAGGTGTAAAGACCTCTTCCAAAGGAGTATTATCTTCAATTTCAACGGGAGGATCTTCCTTGATCTCCTCAGTGTTTCCAATACGAACATGCAGTGCGATATAATATACCGCACTGCAACAAATTAAAACAATTATTAAGTTAGTAAGGATTCTTCTAGTGTTTTTGTTCATCGGCACAGCTCAGTCTGACAAGAGCTCTTTCTTTTGCCGCTGTCCAAAGAGCTTTTTCAGCAGGGAGAATATCCGCTTTCTCCAAATTGTTTTCAGCTCTTTTTAAAGCTTCTTTTGCTCTCTCGACGTCTATTTCATCTGCCCATTCAAAAGCCATTGCGATAAGCCTTGCGACATTATCTGTCATGGAAAACATGCCGCCTATACATGCAGCTTTTTTCTTTTCTTCCTCCAGCCCGATGGAGGCAGGACCCATACCAAGGGTCGTTACATAATTGACATGATGGGCAAGCACCTGTACGGCACCTTCGGAGGCGGGCATGCTTACGCTTTCTACCTCGCCGTCGAATTTACATCCGTCAGGCGTTACTATTGTAAGATGAAATTTGTTCATAGTCTAGCCTTTTGCCTTTGCAACTACATCATCTATTGTTCCGGCGAAGAGGAATGCAGATTCAGGAATGTCGTCATGCTTTCCTTCGACTATTTCCTTAAATCCACGGATCGTTTCCTTTACGGGAACATATTTTCCTTCATATCCGGTAAACTGCTCTGCAACGTGGAACGGCTGAGAGAGGAATCTCTGAACCTTTCTTGCTCTGTTTACAACGAGCTTATCTTCATCGGAAAGTTCGTCCATACCCATGATGGCGATGATATCCTGAAGCTCTTTGTATCTTTGAAGCATTCCGATAACAGCCTGAGCTACATCGTAATGTTCCTGTCCTACGATATCCGGAGTAAGGATTCTTGATGTGGAATCAAGAGGATCAACTGCCGGGTAAATACCGAGAGATGCTATACCTCTGTCGAGAACTGTCGTTGCGTCAAGGTGAGCAAAGGTCGTAGCAGGAGCCGGATCTGTAAGGTCATCTGCAGGTACGTATACAGCCTGTACAGAAGTAATGGAACCTTCCTTTGTGGATGTGATCCTTTCCTGAAGGGCACCCATTTCTGTTGCAAGTGTCGGCTGATAACCTACAGCTGAAGGCATACGTCCGAGAAGTGCCGATACCTCGGAACCTGCCTGGGTAAATCTGAATATGTTGTCTATGAAGAGAAGAACGTCCTGATGCTTTGTATCGCGGAAGTACTCCGCCATGGTAAGACCTGAAAGACCTACTCTCATTCTTGCCCCGGGCGGCTCGTTCATCTGTCCGTAAACCAGTGCTGTCTTTGAAAGAACGCCTGATTCCTTCATTTCGTTGTAAAGGTCGTTTCCTTCTCTTGAGCGTTCGCCTACTCCTGTAAATACGGAATAGCCGTTATGCTCTGTTGCTATGTTGTAAATAAGTTCCTGAATAAGAACTGTCTTTCCTACACCTGCGCCTCCGAAAAGACCGATCTTTCCTCCCTTTGCATAGGGGCAGATGAGGTCGACTACCTTAATACCTGTTTCCAGGATCTCGGATGAGGTCTGCTGGTCAGCATAGGCAGGCGGCTGTCTGTGAATCGGAAGTCTTTCTGCAGTTTTCGGTGGTTCCTGGGCATCTATAGGATCTCCGAGGAGGTTGAACATACGTCCGAGGCACTCTTCTCCTACGGGTACCGTTATAGGCCCGCCGGTATCAACGGCTTCAATTCCGCGAACAAGTCCGTCTGTTGCGTTCATGGAAACGCAGCGTACAAGACCGCCGCCTATATGCTGGGCGACTTCGGCGGTAAGCTTGGTACCGTTATTATCAATTTCTATGGCGTTCAGAAGATCTGGAAGTGTTTCCTCCGGGAAACGGATGTCGAGAACAGGTCCGACAACCTGAACTACCGTACCAATATTCTTTGTACTCAAGGGATTTCTCCTTTCAAAATCAGGATTGTGCATTGCTGCCGGCAACAATTTCAGTGATTTCCTGGG
Source organism: uncultured Oscillospiraceae bacterium (assembly GCA_964485605.1). Taxonomy (GTDB): domain Bacteria; phylum Bacillota; class Clostridia; order Peptostreptococcales; family Anaerovoracaceae; genus RUG13409. The sequence goes on along the minus strand of CAZALQ010000028.1, from coordinate 9,593 downwards.
TTATTGCGCCCTGGCGAGCACGGTTATATTGCAAATCAAGCTCTGCTATGATCTCATCTGCATTCTTTGTGGCTGAGTTCATTGCCTGGCGTCTTGATGCCTGCTCCGATGCAATTGATTTGCAAAGGGCACCGAATATGAGACCGCCAAGATATTCCGGAACTATGCGGTTAAAGACTGCTTCTGCACTAGGCTCATAGAGAACTTTCTGGGCTTTTGGACCCTCTTTTTTCTCAAGGGAAATGGGAAGAAGCATAAGTCTTTCAGTTTCCTGCGAGAGCAAATTGATGAAGTTTGTATATATGATATATACACTGTCAAATTCGCCTTTTAAGAATCCTTCTGCTGCAATGTCCGCAATGGAATAGCAGTCATCAGTGGTGAGGGATGCAGCTTCTATATAATCCTTTGTGACTATTTCAAAGTTTCTCTTTGCAAAGTGATCGACGCTTCTCTTTCCTATGGGTATGACCTTTGCATTTGCCGGCATACCGATAGTCATTCTGAAAACGTTGTTGTTGTAGCCGCCGGCAAGTCCTCTGTCACCTGCTATAACTATGTACAGGGGATTTTCGCAGGGGGTATCAAGAAGGAACTTCGATTCAAAATCAGAAGATGAACTTGCTATATCCTGCATTGCCTCATAGAAGGTCGTAAAGTATTCCTTTACGGCTACTGCCTTTGCCTGGGCTCCTCTCAGCTTGCTTGCTGCAACAAGCTCCATCGCCGTTGTTATCTGGCGGGTGGAGTTCATGCTCTTTATTCTGTTTTTTATTGCCTTGGTAGATAAACCGGCCATTTCCAGTCTCCTATCCTAAAGTTGCTAAATAATCGGCGACTCTCTCGGCTATTGCAGCCTGGAGTTCTTCGTTGTCTTCATCGGAAAGCTTGCCGGTCTTCCTTATGTTTTCGAGGACCTGCGGATGGTTTGCATCGAGCCATGGATAGAGTTTGACTTCAAAGTCATGGATCTTATCCACTGGGACATCTGCAAGATATCCGCCGGTTACGGCATAGAATATAGCTACCTGATGGGCAACATCAAGGGGTTCGCTCTTGCCTTGCTTTAAGACTTCAACGATTCTTGCACCCTGATCGAGTCTGTCCTTTGTATCTTTATCAAGGTCTGATCCGAACTGTGCGAAGCTCTTAAGCTCTATATACTGAGAATAAAGAAGCTTAAGAGATCCGGCGACCTTCTTCATTGCTTTTATCTGAGCATCGCCTCCAACTCTGGATACTGAAATTCCCGGGTTGATGGCAGGCATGATTCCGGAGTGGAACATTTCTGTTTCAAGGAATATCTGGCCGTCAGTAATGGATATTACGTTGGTCGGAATATATGCTGAAACGTCTCCGGCCTGGGTCTCAATGATAGGCAGTGCCGTAAGTGATCCTCCGCCGTATTCCGGTGCCATTCTGGCTGCTCTTTCCAAAAGTCTTGAATGGAGATAGAAAACATCTCCCGGGTAAGCTTCTCTTCCCGGAGGTCTTCTGATCAGAAGGGAAAGTGCTCTGTAAGCAACGGCGTGCTTTGAAAGGTCATCGTATATGACCAGAACATCTTTGCCCTGATGCATGAAGTATTCTCCCATAGCACAACCTGAATAAGGTGCTATGTAAAGAAGAGGTGCAGGTTCGGATGCCGTTGCGGATACAACTATGGTGTAATCCATGGCTCCTGCTTCCTGCAGTGTGCCTACCAGCTGGGCAACTGTTGACTGCTTCTGACCTATAGCTACATAGATGCAGATAACATCCTTGCCCTTTTGGTTGATAATTGTGTCTATGGCAATCGTAGTTTTTCCTGTCTGACGGTCGCCTATGATAAGTTCTCTTTGTCCTCTTCCTATAGGAATCATAGCATCGATAGCTTTAATTCCTGTCTGAAGAGGTGTATCTACGCTCTTTCTTACGAGGATTCCCGGAGCGGGGCTTTCGATAGGCGCATATTCAGCGGCTTCGATTGGGCCTTGCTCGTCGATGGGCTGTCCCAGTGCGTTAACTACTCGTCCGAGAAGCTTTTCGCCTACAGGTACGGATACTACCCTTCCTGTACGCTTTACAGTATCGCCTTCCTTGATGCCTTCATCAGGGCCGAGCATAACGATGGAAACGGAATTTTCCTCAAGGTTTTGAGCCATTCCGTAAACTCCTGTCGGGAACTCCAGAAGTTCGTTTACCATGCAATTCTCAAGTCCTGCGGCACGTGCGATACCGTCTCCGACCAGAACTACTATGCCGGTCTCGGACTGATTGATTTTAACATCGTAATTTTTGATTTGTGAGCGGATAATCTTTGAAATTTCTTCGGGTCTTAATTCCATTGATTCACCAACTTTCAATAAAGTTATAAAATTCTAATTTGATAACAGCTGCGCAATATTGCCGAGGTGGAAAGCTATAGTATTGTCATACTGCCTGCCGCCGGCTTCGATCTTCAGTCCTCCTATGACAGAAGGATCAACCTTTTCATTAAGTACTGCTGTTTTGCCGATCTTCTTTTCTAAAGCTGATTTAAGCCTTGCTTTCTGCTCTTCAGTAAGCGCCACTGCGCTTGTCACCGATACTTCAACTATGCCTTTTGCTTCGTTATAGCGGTTCTTAAACTCCTCTTCGCAGTTTAAGAGCTCAGAGATAGCATCTCCGTCGCAAAGCATGGACAAAAAATTGATGGTGTACTGATGAAGATTACCCTGCCAGGCTTCTCTTATGAGCTTTTTCCTCTCATCTTTTGAAATAGCCGGCGTCATAAGCATTTTGCGATATTCAGGTATTTCTCTCAGGCATGAACAAATCCGGCCGAGATCCTTTAATATCTCGTCCTCTAAATGTTCATCCGCTGCCAGATCATACAGCGCACCTGCATAGACTAAAGCATACTTTGTCATCAGTTCTCACCAATCTCATCGATAAAACTGTCAATGAGTGCATTGTGCGTATTCTCATCGATCTCCTTTTCTACAAGCTTTGATGCTATCTCCACTGCGATCTTTGAGATTTCGCTCTTTGCTTCGCTCATTGCGCGTTGACGCTCGAGTTCGATATCAGCTGTAGCCTTTGTTCTGAGCTTATCACTTTCGGTTTTTGCCTCCGAAATAATCTGTTCGCTCTGAAGCTTGGCGGAAGCAACTGCCTTGTTTGTGATCTCTTCGGCTTCGATACGGGCATTTGCCAGATGACTTTCATAGCTTTTTTTAGCTTCCTGAGCAGCAATATTTGCCTGCTCTGCATCTGCATAGACCGTATTTACTTCCTGCTGACGTTTTTCCAGAATCTTTTTGACCGGCTCGAACAGGAAACGCTTAAACAGGAACAGCTGAAGTGCAAAGTTAAGCAGCTGCGCCACTGTTGTCCAATAATCGAAATTAACCAGTTGCTGGTACATTATCGTCTCCTTTTGGCCTTAGTGCCGGCGATTAAATAAGATTTGTGAAGATTCCGGGTGCTACGAATATGAGAAGCAGGGCTGTTACGAAACCGTAAATACCTGTTGTCTCAGAAAGAGCAATACCAAGGATCATTGTAGAAGTGATGTCACTCTTGATCTCAGGCTGACGTGAAAGTGCTTCAAGTCCCTTGCCTGCTGCAAAACCTTCGCCCATACCTACCATTGTACCGGTAAATACAGCGATTCCTGCTCCGATAGCGCAACCCATTAAAGCGAGTCCTCTTGCTAATTCCATTGTTTTTCCTCCTAAAAAATAATTGTGTGTATTTCTTCCGGGGATATCCCCGATTTAAAACTATTCTTCGCTTGCCTGTCCTATGAACATCATTACAAGTGTTGCAAAAATATATGCCTGAATGGCTCCGGAGAACCAGTCAAAGTAAAGTGAAAGTACAGCCGGGATTCCCAGTTCCAAGATAGGAACGACTCCGAGGACTTCTCCTACAGGTCCCGGGATAAGGCCGAAGAGCGCTGAATTTGCAGCTCCTAAGGCCGCATATACCAAAGAGGTGATAACTACGCCTGAAAGGACATTTCCGAAATGACGGAAGGACATAGATATGGGCCTGAAGACTTCTCCCAAAACATTAAATGGAGCCATGATAAATACCGGGTCAAGGTAGCTCTTAAGGTAGGGGCCAAGGCCTTGAGTCTTTATCTTGGTTCTTGTCAGTATCACGAAGAAGGTGATGCCCCAAGCCAGGATGGACATAACCTCTCCTGTGGGCGGGAAGAATCCGAATAGGGATGAAAGACTTTGGGTAATGGAGGCGATCATTATAGTTCCAACAAAGGGTACTATCTTTCTCCATTTTTCTCCCATGTTCTGAACTACGAGATTGTCAACAAAGTTGTAAAGCCATTCAACTGCAGCCTGTTTTTTTGATATGTTCTTTACCTTAAGACCGTGAGTTGCCCATGCCATAACTATCGCGCAAACGATGGTCAGTGCAAAGGATAAAACCATGGTCAAAGTGATATTGATACCGCCAAGAACAGGAATGGTGAACAGTATTTTGGCTCCGTGGATATCTACTGTCATTGCTTTTAATCCTTTTCTTTCTTAAAGTAATTAAAAAGATTCATGATTTTTATAGTAAGATTCGGCATGATCAAGGGAAGAAGCCCTGTAAGCATTGCCGGATAATCACCCTTGTTAAGAAACATGGACGCAGCAGCCCATGCCGCATATAAGGTAATTCTTTCAAGATAGGACCTGGTCATCATGCCCTTTGCGTTTTCGCCTGCCTCAAGCGTTTTCTGAACGGAAATACAAAGCCATATAAACCCGAGGATTGCGACGACCGATCCCCCTGCCAAGAATAAAATGTTTTTTAAGTTTAATATATGAAGTCCGAGGAATACGGCCACAACAATCCCGTCAAGGGCCAATACTCCGAGAGAAATATGCTTTATCTCTTTTAATGCCGAAGGATCTACTTTCATTTAATACCTATCCCATTAAAATTTGCGATAATTATACCAAATACTTAGCGATGCTTGCGATATGAGATTTTTCTATTTTTGTCCCCGTCTTTTGTGTTTTTCGACAAGAAGTCCATGCAAAGCTTAAATATCGTTGTAAAAGACGACAAAAGGCCTACCAAAATAGCTACAACTATGACCCATGAACCCAAGTGGAATTTATTGCGGATCCAGTTCCCCAAAATGCAAAGCAAGACAGGAGGTACTACTATCGTAAAACCCATTTGTCCGTATACGGATATGTAGTTTAGAGCTTCTCTGAGCCACTTCCTGTCTATCTTAATCATATTGGTTATTTATTATTGCATTCTTCAAGATCAAGAACATCTATGGTAACGCCCGCCTCTTTGAGCATTGCCTCTCCCAGCTCATCGGGATAGGGCTCCGCTATTACCACCCTCTTGATACCTGCATTGATAATCATTTTAGAGCATATGGAGCAGGGCTGGGTCGTGCAGTAAAGAACGCTTCCCCCGATGTTCTGTCCAAGGGTTGCCGCCTGGATTATAGCATTCTGCTCAGCGTGAAGACCTCTGCAAAGCTCAGCTCTTTGTCCCGAAGGTACGCCGAGTTTTTGGCGAAGGCATCCCGTTTCCTCACAGTGAGAAATGCCCTGCGGTGTCCCGTTGTAGCCCGTGGCCATAATGCGGTGATCCTTTACTATTACTGCGCCTACTCCTCTTCTGAGGCATGTAGAGCGAGATCTTGCAAGCTCTGCAAATCCCATGAAGTAATGATCCCAATCCGGTCTATCCATTTTGCTCCTCCCAAGATTTAAAAAATACTTCGTCAAGGTAAAGTCCCTGAGGCGGAGCAGTATGCCCTGCCTTTTGCCTGTCGCAGGAAGCTATAATATCGTCCATGGATTCAGGACTTCTCTTTCCAAGTCCTACCTCAACCAATGTTCCCACTATGATCCTTACCATATTGTAAAGAAAACCGTTTCCGGAAACCAGGATGAGTACTGTATCATCTCTAGCTTCTATTGTCAGGTCATAAACAGTCCTGACTGTGGTCTCTTTGGGGCTGCCCGCAGACTGGAAACACGCAAAATCATGTTCGCCAACTATATATTTTGCAGCCTCTCTCATGGCCTCTATATCCAGCTTTTTGGGAATCTGGTAGCAGTAGTTTCTGCTGAAGACGTCGGGTTCCCTGTCCTGCCTTATCTTGTATACATACCTCTTGCCCCTGGATGAAAACCTGGCATGAAAATCTTCAGGCATCTCTTGAGCTGAAAGTATGCGTATTTCACCTATGTTTTCGACCCTGTCCTTTGCGAGGGCATTGTTCATGGTCTTTGCAAGGTTTTCGGTCGGAATCTTTATATCCGATTTAAAGCTGGCGCACTGCCCAAGGGCATGCACTCCCGCATCGGTCCTCGATGTTCCGTCCAGCTTTATATCAAGCCCCGTCATGGAGCAAAGTATCCTCTCAAGTTCTCCGCATACAGTTCTTGCTCCCGGCTGCCTCTGCCATCCGGAAAAGTTTGTTCCGTCATATGCGATTTTCAAAAGGATGTTTTTCATTTAATTAAATATATCCAGGTATGCAAAGCTTGGTTCAAGTACCTTCTTGCCCGATGTCGTCATAGCGCCGTAGAGGATATTTCCGTCTACATTCTGCCTGTAAATGACGAAGCCGTTGCCGATGGCAGTAAACGGGCAGCCGTCAATACCTTCGCATTTTTCTGCAGTAAGGCATATATATGGGAATTCGCTCTGATCGATCACGATCCAGTATCCGTCCTTCTTTACTGCAGCCTTTCCTTCGCAGAAAGCGCCCTTGCTGGTGGTTGCATCCATATTCATGGACTTTAAGGCTGCTACATCGTCAAATACCGATTCAATGGCAAGTGTTCCGGTCTCGTCTATAAAGCCCCAATACTTTCCGTCATAGACTGCAGCAAGGCCTTCTGAAAATGGCAGAGCCTTTTGGTACTGGAAAGCTATGACTATATCTCCTGCCTCGTTCACATATCCCCAGAATCCCTTATCATTGCAGGCAAGATATAAGGACCCGTCGCAGTGCCTTAAGAATCTGTACTTGCATTCAATGAGCTGAGCACCTTCTTTGCTGCAAAGTCCGTAAAGGTTATCAGTAGTTTTGACAATGATATTGCCGTTGTTATCGATTCCTGAAATATCTGCATCAAGTCCTTTTGGAAGAGCTGCGTAAACCTTTCCTGCAGTGTCGATGACATAGGCAGACTCTCCTTCAAGTCCGTCCCAGCAGTCAGTATTCTTTTGGCGCATGGCAACAGCGTACCCATTGTTAAACGGAGTTGCCAATGCAAGATAGAAGCTGTTTGAATACCATCTTCCATCAACTCTGGGCAGTGAATATGCAGAAATAACTTCCTTGAAGTTTTCGTTCACATATACATACTTAAGGCTGTCACCGTTTGCAACTGCCAAGGGAAGGAGTCCTTCTGAGAAATGATTGCTCTCAGAAATCTGGTAATTGTCATAACTTGAAAGAACCGTTCCTCCGTCCCTTACGATATATTCATATCCTGAATATCCGTTAAGGAACAATCCGTATTTATCCTTAAATGTAACTGTTGCAGCATATCTCGGTGTTATGACCCACTCGCCCTTAACATTGATAAAGCCAAACATGGATGTATTCGCATCTCTTGCCACGGCAAGGAGACCGTCATCGGCAACAACTGCTTCTTCCGGTTCAATTGTAGAAATATATTCGAGAGCCTCGTTAAGATCAAAGGTCTCGGAAAGATGTCCTTCTTCCGCATCATCAACAGAAACATCGCAGGCACAAAATGATGCCAGCATTGTTAAAATCAATATTACAGATAAGAATTTCTTCATTTAACTAACCTTTCTTGTAAGAGCTCTTAAGTCCAACGATCTGATTGAATACAGGAGCTCCCTCCTTACTGAGAACTGTATCTGCTATGTAATAGCCAAGTCTAAAGAACTGGAATCTCTCGCCGGCTTTAGCTTCTTTAAGACTTGCTTCGGCCTTTGCTGTAAGCTCGGTTTTAGATTCGGGGTTAAACTCGTTCTTTCCGGTCTCTTCATTTGGAAGAGCTAAAAGTCCGTACTGGCGAACGGGTATATCCACGCAGTCATCAGCACATACCCAGTGAATAGTTCCCTTTACCTTCCTTGCATCAGCTCCGGGAGTACCTGATTTTGTATCCGGGTCATAGGTGCACAGAAGCTCTGTTACATTGCCGTTTTCATCCTTTATGACCTCATTGCAGGTTACAAAGTATGCTCCCTTAAGCCTTACTTCGTTTCCGGGGAAGAGTCTGAAATATTTCTTTTCGGGAATTTCCATGAAGTCATCTCTTTCTACATAGAGATTTCTTCCGAATGTGATCTCCCTTGTTCCCATACCTTCAACAGTCTGGCTGTTTTCGAGCGGCAGCTTTTCTGTCTGTCCTTCGGGATAATTGGTGATCGTAAGTTTAAGAGGATCGAGTATTACGAATCTGCTCTCAACTTTGTCTTTAAGATCGTCCCTTACGAAGAACTCCAGCTGATCCATGCCGATTTCGCTGTTTGCCTTGGATACGCCTATGGCATCGCAGAATGCCTTCAAAGCCTCAGGTGTATATCCGCGGCGTCTCATGCCGGCTATGGTGCAAAGCCTCGGGTCATCAAATCCTTCAACAAGACCTGCCTTAACCAGCTTGATGATATTTCTCTTGCTCATTATGGTGTTTGATAAATTGAGCTTTGCAAATTCGATCTGCTGCGGGGGTTCAGGCCATTCAAGGCTTTCAAGCACCCAGTTGTAGAAGGGTCTGTGGTCTTCGAATTCCAAAGTGCAAAGGGAATGGGTAATTCCTTCTATTGCGTCTTCAATGGGATGTGCAAAGTCGTACATCGGATAAATGCACCACTTATCACCCGTATTGTGATGAGTTACATGCATGACCCTGTATATGACGGGATCTCTCATGTTGATATTAGGACTTGCCATATCGATCTTAGCCCTTATGCACATCTCTCCGTCGCCGTACTTTCCGGCCTTCATATCCTCAAATATCTTCAGGGATTCTTCAGGAGAGCGGTCCCTGTCAGGAGCATTTTTGCCGGGCTCTGTCAGGGTGCCTCTCGTGTCATGTATTTCTTCAGCACTCATGGAACATGCATAAGCAAGTCCCTTCTTGATCAGTATCTGAGCGCATTCATACATCTTGTCAAAGTAGTTGGATGCATAATTGAGCTTATCCCACTGGAAACCGAGCCATCTTATGTCGTTTTCTATGGATCCTACAAATTCTTCGTCTTCCTTTGCAGGGTTGGTATCATCATACCTTAAGTTGCATGTCCCGCCATACTTTTCAGCCGTACCGAAGTTAAGGCACAAAGACTTAACATGTCCGATATGAAGATATCCGTTTGGTTCCGGCGGAAATCTCGTGATGATATGATGAGAATATTTGCCTTCTGCAATATCCTTTTCAATTATGTCGTGAATAAAATTACTTTCCATTTATCTGTCAATCCTTTAATCAAGTATTCTCTTTACTCTTTTGTGGCTCGCTTCCTTGAAGTGATAAAGTGAGATCTTATTGACCTCATCTAAAAACTTATAAGCTGAAATTGCAAAACCGTATTCTACATAAAGCTTAATCTGTGCCATTGTACATGACAAGCCCGAACACAACGCCGGGGATCGC
>CAZALQ010000027.1:11408-13703 GCA_964485605.1 uncultured Oscillospiraceae bacterium | reverse complement strand
CCCCGGCACGACCTTCATCCAGATCCTGAGGACCGAGAGGGAATTGGAGATCCTGCCCACATATGCAAGTATCATGGAATTAAGAACAAGTCCCCTTATAGCCTGGTATCCAAAGGACAGAGCTCCGGGAGCTCCGATACGTATAATATCCTTTGAATCTGATATCTTAAGACCCTTTAATCTTAGGCGAAGAGCAGCCTTCTTTGATACAAAGTACTGTGCCTGAATGAGGAAAAATACCCAAAGGCCTATGGATGATGCAAGGGCAAGTCCGAATACCTGCATATTAAGACGGCTTACAAAAACATAGTTAAGAAGGATGTTTACAAGAATATATGAAATGCTGGCAGCAAAGGTCCTTTTCGTCTGATTCTCAAGGGAGAGAAAGCCGGAAAGCTGCTGTCCGAGAATTTGCGGCAAAATCCCTATGGACATGCCTATGAGGTATTGATTGAAAAGAGGTCTTAAAAATGGATCTTTAGTAAATATGCCGGACAAATTGAAAAGTCCCATGATGAGCAAAAGAGCTGTGATCAAAAGGGATAAACCGGCAGATATGAGCATATCCAGGGAAAATATATCCTGGGTCCTGCTTAAAAGATTCTTTCCCTTAAATTCTCCGCAAAGGATCTGAGCTCCTCCAACAAGCATCATGCCGGCAGCTCCTACAAACAAAGATATGGGAGAGTAAAGTCCTACTGCTCCCATGGCATCTTCTCCTATGGAGTTGGAAGCAAATATTCCTGATACTATACCGTTGATGGCATTTACCATGGCAAGAAGTATCTGAATGGGAAGAAGCTTAAAACAGAGCTTTGATATGGTTTTAGAATTCATAGTACCCTAGAAAAGTTTCCTCAGGATCTTTCCCTTCGTTACACCAATGGCAATGCCAAGGGCAAGAAGCACTATGGCGTTGCCGATAAGACCGGCGGATATGCCCTTGCTGATCTTTTCTTCTATTTCTTTCTTTTCTTTTTCCATTTCACTTCACCCTTTCTACCCTATTCTACGGTTACGCTCTTTGCCAAATTTCTCGGCTTATCCACATCAAGACCCTTTGCCACACTTACATAATATGCGAAAAGCTGCAAAGGTACAATTGCAAGGCTTCCGGCAAAGTGCGGGTCCGTCTTTGGAATATACACAGTAAAATCTGACGAATCTTCAATTGAGTAATTGCCGTCTACCGTAAGGCTCATAAGGTATGCGCCCCTTGCCTTGCATTCGGTCATGTTGCTGATAGTTTTTTCAACCAGGGCTTTCTGTGTCAAAATGCCGACGACTAGGGTCCCGTCTTCTATAAGGCTTATGGTTCCGTGCTTAAGCTCTCCTGCTGCGTAAGCTTCGCTGTGAACATAGCTTATCTCTTTTAATTTTAAACTTCCCTCAAGGGATATGGCATAGTCAAGTCCTCTGCCTATAAAGAACATATCATGGGCACTTGAATACTTTGATGCAAACCACTGAAGTCTGTCCTTTTCCTCGAGTATTCTTTCTATCTTTTCAGGGATCGTTTCAAGTTCTGCTATGAGCTTTTCATAATCGCTTTCGCTTATCTGTCCCTTGACCCTTGCAAGCTCGATGGCAAGGATGTCCATACATATAAGCTGCGCACTGTAGGCCTTGGTAGTTGCCACTGCGATTTCAGGACCGGCCTTTGTATATATGACCTTGTCAGCTTCTCTTGCAATGCTGGAACCAAGGACATTAACTATTCCCAAAGTCTTAAATCCCTTTGCCTTTGCTTCTCTTAGGGCTGCAAGGGTATCCGCTGTCTCTCCCGATTGAGATATTAAGACCACCAAAGTTCCGGGCTGGGCCACAGTCTTTCTGTATCTGTATTCGGAAGCAAGCTCTACCCTTACGGGGATGCCTACCAAATCTTCAATAGCATACTGAGCCTGCATGCCGACATGCCATGAGGATCCGCATGCAACGATGGTAATAGCATTTACGTCTTTCAGTTCCTCATCGGAAATGATTTCGGATAAATCTATCTTTCCGTCTTTTATAAGACTTCCCAAAGTATCCTTTACAGCCTGGGGCTGCTCATGGATCTCCTTTATCATGAAATGCTCAAATCCGCCCTTTTCTGCAGCCTTTGCATCCCATGTAATCTCCGTAGGCTTTAGCTCTACCTCATCACCGTTAAGGTCGAAGAAATGAACTTCTCCGGGGAGTATCCTTGCGGACATATGATTTTCGATGTAATAAACAGTCCTTGTGTATTTAAGAATTGCAGGATTCTTTAACTGTTACACTAACAGGTCCTAAAGATGGATCGTTAGACTT
>CAZALQ010000027.1:4035-11398 GCA_964485605.1 uncultured Oscillospiraceae bacterium | reverse complement strand
AGCGATATAGCTTTCGCCGTTTGCAATACCGATGATCATAGGGCTGTCTTTTCTTGCTACATATATTTCACCGGGATAATCCTTAAACATGAGCTCGAGGGCATAACTGCCCCTGGTTCTTACCATCATCCTGTTGATGGCGTCGATGGGACCGATGCCGTACTTTTTGTAGTAGTAATCAACCAGTTTGATAACTACTTCCGTATCCGTTTGGCTGTAAAATTCATAGCCATGTTTTAAAAGCTTAGCTTTAAGCTCCTCATAGTTTTCGATTATGCCGTTGTGCACCCCGACCACATCGGATTCCACAGGACCGGATGCGGAGCCTTTGGCGTTTCCGCTGACATGAGGGTGAGCATTTTCCTGAGTCGGCTCTCCGTGGGTTGCCCAGCGTGTATGGCCAATGCCGCAGTTTCCGGGGAGAGCATGTCCCTCATCTGTTTTCTCTGCAAGATTTTTTAATTTTCCGGTGGCTTTTACCACCTCAGCCAGCTGCTGTCCGTTTCTTACAGCAATACCTGCTGAGTCATAACCTCTGTATTCAAGTTTTGCAAGACTGTCAAGGAGTATGGGGGCTGCCTCATGCTCACCTGTAAATCCAACTATTCCGCACATAAAATCTATCCTCTCATCTCAAAAATGAAAATTTACACGTATCTTTACAACAGAAAATAATAACAAAAAAAGCCATTTATTGAAACCCATATACTAAAAAAACCTCCGGGCAAATTGCCCGGAGGTATAAACCTTAAAAGATCTTATTTATTCTTTTCCTTTTTTCTTATCTGTATTTTGTCAGGGTTGGTGTCTGTTTTATTACCGGTCTTGTTGTGATGCCCGGTGCCGTCTTTACTTTAAACCTTAAAGTTGAACTTGTTCCGGGGGATATATAGTGCTGATGAACATAGCCGACCTGAAGTCCCTTATAGGTGGTTTCCCTCATGGGGTTCCAATAGTCGATGTACATATCGTAAACATCTCCTCCCTTGGGAGCGAAGGCATATATGTACCAGCTGAGCACAGCCGTCCTTCTGGTTCCTACGATGTAGTAACCCATATAATAAGTATCTCTTGCATTGAAGTTGTTTGTGAAAGTTACAGATACATCGTATTCCCTGCTGCCATCGGAGAGATCCCTTCCTTCGCTCATGTATACGTCTGCATCTATCCACCAACCCAGCTTAAAGCCGTAGTCGTTGCCATAGAATATGCCTATTTCCGGCTCTTCTTCAGTACCGCCAAGACCACCGCTGAAACCGTAGGACCTTACGGTCTCTTCTGCAACCTCATCTCTAAGCCATAGCATAAAGACTCTTTCATCAGCGCTTTCTTCGAGAAGGTTTATAAGAAGCGGAACTTTTTTAATATCCAAGTTCGAAGTAACAAGATCAACCGTCTGTTTAACAGTATCTTTAAAAAGTGCATCCACTATATCGTTTTGACTGTCAGTACTGTAGCTTATGGCATAGGTATTCATGTAATTAACATACCAATCATATTGAAGAACCTTTACGGCATTGGTTCCGTCAAGTACATCGCCATTGGATACTTCTATGCTTCCGAATATCTCAAGAGCATCTTGAATAATAGCCGGAGTAACGGAGATCACTCCGTCAAGAGGCACACCGTATTTATACTCATAAACATCTGACCAAAACTTTCCAAGGAATTCAAAATCAGGATTGAACTCAGCGTCTCTCGGCCATACCATTAGGCCTCCGAAAAGGTTATTGACGGAAGAATCCGGCATAAGATAAGAAGGAGTATTGTATGGCATGACAGTCCACACGCTGTCAAATTCCCCTATTGATAGAATACCGTCCTTGATAGACACAGTTCCCATGGCTCCGGGGAATCCGCCGCACGGCCTTATTTCCGCAGTATTTTGTGCGGCGATAAGGAAGATCTTATCGGATCCGTCACCCAAGATAGCATGTACCAAGGGGAAATAATATTCAACTTCATGATAAAGTGCCAAATAATCATCTGCCTTCTCTCTAATCTTGTTTGTAAGACCTCTCATATCATAGAAAGAGAGCCTGATCGGCAGTATTCGTTTAAATAACTCTTCTGCAGCAGGCACTGCTTCTTCTGCAAAACTAAGATATGCAAGGGCAGATCTTACGTTTGCTCCATCTTCGGTTATAAGCTCATCAAGTGGGTAATTCTTTAAAAGATCAAAAGCTCTGTCAGACCATTTATCTAAGGTCTCATCAGCGATATCTAGAAGGAGGCAGGCGGATTCAAAATCCTTTCCGTATTTGGGAATCCAGCATCCGAATTTATAAACATATTCATTTTCGGCAATGCCCCTAAAATATTTTATGCTCCCCCTTACTTCGTTGACTTTTCCCTGGCTTTTTTCAAAGTCTTTATTCATCAGATACTCTACTGCAGTCTCTGCGCTGTGTTTTGTATCCTTTGCTCTTTCATAAAGCATCATAAACTGCTGATAGGCAATATGGCCTATAGCGGAAAGCACAATAATAACGGCAATGAGAATAACCCATCCCCTGCCGTTACTTTTCTTATTAGTTTTCTTTTCCTTTTCTGCCAATATATACCTCTTTCTGTACAGATGTGTACCATTGTACTCTATCTGTAAGAAAAAAGGTACCTAAATTTCCAAATTAAGTTCTGCAATTCCTACTAAAACCGCTTCACCGCTTATGGAAATGCGTCGTTTATCAATATTGCCGCATTCTCTTTGAATATTATCTTTTTTTCTTCCTGCCATATGCAAGGGTCTGTTTAAGGGCATTATCCTTATCTATGCCTGCAAGGCGAAGTTTATGTGCATATTCCAAAAGCTCGGAAAAGTAGGGTCCCGGTTCAAGGCCTGCTTTTGCAAGATCCCTGCCTTGAACATAGGGTCTTGACATCATTTCAAGGTACATGCCGTATCTTTCAAACAGAAAAGCGCTGTCGCCTGTGAAGGGGTCTTTGCCTGAATATACGGGTTTGTCGCACATAGCAAAATATATCAGGTCTTTAGGGGCTGCTGCTTCATCAAACATCTTGTTGGTTACCTTGACTGCGGATCTTGAGTATGCAACCATATTGGGCTTCATATGAAGAGGCACCATATTAAGGACATAATCTATAACATCTTTTTCGCTTGTAAACCTTCTTAAGAATCCTTCTATCACGGGAAGGCCCTTTGTCTCATGCTCATAGGCATGGATTCTTCCCTTTATAACTTCTGTTGTTAATATTTTTCCAAAATCATGGGTAAGTGCAAGTAGCATGAATGCATAGGGGTTTTGGACCTCATCCCTGTATGCAGCTGCCCTGTCTAAAACCTCCATGCTGTGATTCCAGACATCCCCTTCCGGGTGGAATACGGGATCTTGCTCAAGCCCTATGAGCTTTTTCAGTTCCGGAAACCAAACATCCAGCTGGTTCATTTTTCTTAAGGACTCGAAGAAAACCGATGGCTTTTTTCCTTTTAGCAGAGCCTTTTTAAGCTCTCCCTCAACCCTCTCCTTTGTCAAATACTCAAGGTCAATCCCTTTGCATAGGCTGATGGTTTCGGGTGCGATTTCAAATCCGAATCTTGATGCGAACTGCGCTCCTCTAAGCACCCTTAAGGGATCTTCTGCAAAGCTTTCGTCGCTTACATGCCTTACTGTCTTTTCCTGTATATCCCTTTGGCCTCCGAAAAAATCAAGAACCTCGCCTGTAAGGACATCCTCCATAAGGGCATTCATGGTAAAGTCTCTTCTTTTAGCGGCATTCTCTTCCCCTATATACGGATCTATTTCAACTTCAAAATCTCTATGCCCATTTCCCTTTTTATGCTCCGTTCTGGGCATGGCAATATCAATTTCATAGCCCTTTAGCGAATAGATGCCAAAACTTTCTCCAAAGGAAATGGGTTCTCCAACACTTTTTAAAATATCAAAAAGGGTGCCCGGCTCTATGCCGTGCACCTCTATATCCACATCTTTATTCTCTATTCCAAGGAATTTATCCCGCACAAAACCACCGACATAAAAAACTCTGCCGCCCTTTTCTCTAACAAGTTTTGCGATTTCCTGTTCTATACTCATCTGTCTATCTATTTAGTGCCCGGCACCGCTCTTCTCAACCTCCTCGAGCTCCTTTAGGGAGTGATGATGTTCATGCACCTTGCCAAAAGCGTAATGATCATGAGGATGAGAATGGGTGATTGTATGTGTGTGCATATGTCCGTTGTGAAAATGCACGAAGGTGTGCTGATGCTCATGTTCGTGACTTCTTATGAGGGTGTCTGCGACCACCATTCCGGTTCCCAAAGCCATTATGGCAAGGGATATGAAAAATAGTCCTGTAAGCTTCTCATGAATAAATACAAAAGACATAAATGCCCCTATAAAAGGCGTAACTGCATAGTAGGCGCTGGTCTTTGCCGCCCCGATAACGCTCTGCGCCCTTACATAAAGAAATATGCTCAATCCATAGGCTGCGAAACCGAGAAAGAGAGCATAGGCTATATACCTAAGCTGAGGAATGGATTCGCCTTTAATTACGGCAATTATCAAAGATCCAAGACCTGAGAAGATCCCTTTAAGTATTACGATCTGAAAGGTATCCTTTGATGAAATATTCCTTGTACAGTTATTCTCAAATCCCCAGCAAAGGGTAGCGAGGATAACAAACAAAGAGCCGTAGGAAAAAGTGAAACTTCCCTCTCCTTCAAAGGAAAGCAATATGCTTGATAAAGTTATGAGGCCTATGGCAAGCCAAAGCCTCTTGCTTACATTCTCCTTAAAGACAAACAGGGCAATGACAGTTGTGGCAACGATTTCAAAATTACCGAGAAGTGATACATTGGCTGCAGCGCTGTGATTGATGCCAAGCATGAGAAATATGGGAGCTGCTATATCAAGAACTATCATTCCTATGACAAAGGGAAGGTCCTTTTTGTCAATGGCTGCAGTTTTGCGTTCCTTTTCCGCCATCGATACAACTGCCATTCCAATCCCTGCACCCAAATACAAAAGCGCTGCCATAAAGGTGGGGCCTATGTGCTTTAAAAGCAATTTCGAAAACGGAACGTTTACAGCATAGAATGCTGCTGCAAGAAGTGCATAAATAATAGCTTTAGTTTTGCTCAACAACTCATTTCTCCTTTGAATTGATTGTTTATTTTATCATATTAGTTAGGCACTGCAAACAAGCTTGGCTATAAATTAGCGATATTCTCCTATTCGTACCTTGCTTCTCTTAAGGGTTTATCCCAGAAAACCTCCCCACCGTTTTCCTTAGCAAGAAGGTCTATATTCTTCCTAAGGCTTTCAAGATATTCTTTATCTCTCTTTTTTGATCTTCTTCCGCTTCCCTCAAACAATACTTTGCTGAAGTAAGCATCATAGCTTACTCCGTAGTCCTCCTCATCCCTGTGGGGGAAGAAAGTAACAGCTGCTTCGTATTTAACATTCCCGGCTTCAGAATCGGCAATAAGCATTACCAATGCTCCTTTCCTTTCCACGCCGTTAAAGGTCATTTTTGCTTCAAAATATTGTTCATAGACATTAATAGTTGCCATATTATCCTCCCAAATAATACCTACTGCGGTTTCTTTCTTCCCGATTCTATTAATTCCTTCTCAAATGCCTCGGGATTTTTAAGATAATAATCCTGATGGTATTCTTCGGCTTCATAAAAGTTCTTGTAAGGAAGAATTTCCACATAAACCTTTTTACCGCTTTCTTTTTCTATACTTTCGATTCTTTCAAGAGCAAGGTCCCTTTCACCTTCATCCGTATAGAAAATTGCAAGGGTATATGAAAAGCCCTTGTCTATGTACTGGCCTTCTCTGTCAAAGGGATCCACATTCGAAAAATATATGTCAAGAAGTGTGTCATAGGACACTTCCCTTGGATCATATTTAAGCCTTATGGTCTCTCTGTGACCGGTCTTCTGAGTTTTTACCTCTTCATAGGTTGGATTTATTTCATCTCCGCCTGCGTAACCGCAAAGAACTTCTTCTACACCGTACATTTTGTAAATCGGGGTAACGCACCAAAAGCATCCCCCGGCAAAGTATGCATAGCTATATTCCATTTTTTGTTACCTCTCTTTTTTCATTATATCACCAAGGTACTTTCTGCAAAAGTCAAAGCCTTGCAATGCCAAAAATGAATGATATATCAATTTATTAAAACATTGCAGGATAGGCCCTAATCCTATATAATTCAGGCATGAAGAAATTTTTGACAATTATTTTAATATCTTTCCTTATCTTGAGCATCACAGCCTGCGGAAAAGAAGAGCCCTTTGAAAAGGGAGCATCGCTGTCCAAAATATATATTGCTACGGATACTCATCTTCTTTCAGAAGAACTCTTCAGCGAAGGAAACAAAACATATATCAAGGAGAATCTTACTGCAGACGGAAGGATACAGGAAAAGGATTATGAGCTTATGGACGCTCTCGTTACGAAAGTTAACGAAGAAAAGCCCGATGCCCTTATTCTGACAGGCGATTTGTCCTTTAACGGCGAGAGGAAATCCCATGAAGCTTTAATAAGCTTCCTGGACCGCATCGATAAGGATGTTACCGTTCTCGTCATTCCGGGAAATCATGATTTTAACATTGAAGGGACCAGGGCATATTTTGATGACACTCCCCATGCTGCAGCAACGGTAGAAGGCGATGAGTTTTGTGAGCTCTACAAAGATTACGGGTATACAGGTGCCATAAGCTATGACGAAAACAGTTACAGCTACATATATGAAATAAACGATAAGCTTTGGGCGCTGATGCTTGATTCGACCCTTTGTGCATACAACGAAGAAGCAGGTCTTAATACTGTCGGGGGAGTTATTTGGGAAGAAACTATAGAATGGCTTCGTCCTTATCTTGAAGAAGCAAGGAATAAGGGCATACAGGTAATTGGCTTCAGCCATCACAACCTTGCCGAACATAACCCTATGTTTAACAACAACTATGTAATGTTCGATGCTGACAAATTAGCTGCCCTTTATGAGGAATATAACATAAGACTTCATTTCTCCGGCCATATGCACATTCAAAACATAGCCAAAACCGGCAATATTTACGATGTAGCCCAAGGAAGCCTTCTGGACTACGGAAATAAAGTCGGTATTCTCGAAGTCTTTGATAACTGTATGGAATATACAAGGGAGCAGGTTGGAGACTTTGAAGAATACTCCCTCGGAGTTTTCTCAAACAAATACTTAAGCAGGAACACTTCAGCATATGAAAAGAAATACGGAGAAGATGCCGAGGAAGTACATTTCCTTGCAAGCGTCATCAATGCGTACTACTTTGACGGCAACTATATCAAGGTTCGCGAACTATTAGACCAAAGATCCAAAGCCGGTACGCTCCTTAAGAAAAATGAAAAAGATTCCTA
>CAZALQ010000027.1:0-4025 GCA_964485605.1 uncultured Oscillospiraceae bacterium | reverse complement strand
CTTTGGTACCATCCTGAATGTAGAAAAAGTAGACCAAAATTATTTGCTCATTAAATAGTTTTTTTATTGCTTTTTCAATATTTTTGCAAGCCTGAGCACATTAGCAGCTGTTCTTTGAAGTTCAGCTCTTGTGATACCTCTTTCCCGTACCAAAGTTTCAAGGAGAGTCTTATCTTTCTTCCTTCGCTTTCCCAAATGCCCCATATTGCCGGGCATCAAAACATCTACCTGGGCTCTTACTCTGTAAGCGTTATTTCTTAAAGCAGGAAATTCAGGACTCTTCGATCTTTGCATCCACCAATCGGTGATTACACACCCATCGAATCCCCAGTCTTCTCGAAGCACTGTAGTCACAAGATCGTAGTTGTAATGGCTCCATACTCCGTTGACCTTGTTGTATGAGGTCATGATGCAAAGAGGCTTTGCTTCTTTTACCGCTATCTCAAAATTCCTCAGATATATCTCTCTTAAGGCCCTTTCAGTCACAATAGAATCGTTGGTATTCCTTTTTGTTTCCTGGTTGTTGCAAGCGAAGTGTTTTGGACATGCCGCCCTTCCCTTGCTCTGCACACCTTTGATAAAAGCTGCCGCCATCTTGCCTGAAAGCAACGGATCTTCTGAAAAATACTCAAAATTCCTCCCGCAAAGAGGATTCCTATGTATATTCATGCCGGGCCCCAGTATCACATCCACTCCGTAATGGATCATTTCTTCTCCGACCTTGGCATAAAGCTCTTCTACCAGTTTAGTGTTGAAAGAACAGGCAAGGGCTGTTCCGCAGGGAAGAAGTGCGCAATATTTTCTTAGCCTAAGACCTGCAGGTCCGTCAGAACATACTATGGGCGGTACATACTTGTTTTGAAGACTTTCCGTAACACCACCAAACACGCCGGCATTTCCTTCAACGCCGAGCGAACTTCCCATCATGCCGTGACCGCGGCTTAGTCCCTCCAAGTCATCATCACTAAGACCTGCAACGAAATCCTCAAGTGAAGACTGTCCGCTCAAAACATCCCTAAAATCGCTCGTTTTGAATCCGGAGAATTTCATTTCTTCGGGAAGTCTATCTATTATCCTTTTTCTAAGTTCATCGCTCGCCTTGCAGAGGCTTTGGCACCTGCTTAGCTCAAGTTCACCATCTAGTATATAGCTTCCTATTTTCTTTTCATTTGCATAAAAGATATATTCTCCGGCCTCGAGAATAAAAGAAGATCTTGTCTCATCAAAGGAGGCTATATACTCATCATCGATCTCCGCACTAAGCGACTGGCTGCAGCCGGGACCGAGTATATCTGTCTTCGCAAAACCTGCAAGAACTCTAATCGGTTTATCAATTCTTCCTTTGGGAAGGTATGCCCATAAAAGCACTGCTTCCGAAGCGGCATACTTACCTGTATTTGATACTTTCACAGAAACCAAGGTCTTTCCAAAATCCCTTTTTATCTGTACTTCCTCATATTTAAATTCTGAATAACTTAGTCCAAAGCCAAAGGGGTAAAGGATCTTATCAGGATGAAGGTCGAAATACCTGTACCCCACATATATTCCCTCTTCATACCTGTTGGATTCAAGGCCCCCAAAATTGGAACTGCTTGGATAATCCTCATAGTTTCTTGCCATAGAATCAGCCAGTCTTCCTGAGGGTGAGACCTTCCCCATAAGTACGTCAGCCACGCTGTTTCCGCTTTCCATGCCGCCTTGCCAAACTATCATGAGGGCTGAGATTCTTTCTTGATATTCTTCTGTCCAAGAAAGATCCATGATATTGCCTATGTTCATGAGGACTGCGACTTTACTGAAATGAGAGCAGACTGCATCAAGCATTCGTCTTTCTTCATCGGTAAGATAGTAGCTTCCCTTTGTAAGCGTATTTTCTCTGTCTTCACCTGCCGCTCTTCCTATGACCACGACAGCAGTATCAGAGCTGGAAGCAGCAGAGGCTGCCAGCTCATCATCAATGGGCATCTCAGGATAGTTCATTGGCCAATGTCCCCACCAACCGTGATCTGCATTATTGTCTTCTTCCTCAGTCCACTTTTTGTATCTGTCGAGAACTTGCGCGTTGATCTTTGCTCCTGCAGAAAGGAGTCCGTCTATCAAATTAACGTAATACGGAGCATTAACATCGCCTCCGCTGCCATAGCCCACATAAAACCAGTCCAGCGGACAGCGACCGAAAACCGCTATCTCGCCGTCTCCCCTGATTGGCAAAGTGCCGTCATTTTTTAATAGCACGCAGCTTTCTGCTCCGGCTCTTCTAACAAGATCTGCAATACCCGGCGTAACATATCTTTCGCCCGATGCAGATGTCTCATCTTGCATAAGGCCATTGCCCATTGCCATATCTACAACTTTTTGAGCAATTCTTCCCATTGCTTTCTTCAGTTTTTTCATGATTGTCCTCCTACAAGGCAGTTACAATACTTTAACTTTTAGATCGCCGTCAGGTCTAAGTTTAATATACATTTACATATTCGTCTAAAATGCGATGCAATCTTATTATAGACTACAAAATGCAGCGAACAAGCTAAAACAGAAAAATACACCGCAGGAAGCCCCTGCGGTGCATACATAGGTTCATGATTCGTTATGGTAAGTCAACATCATTGCCAATATAAAGATATCTCAAATGAAAACTTGCGTCAGCATCTTTGATGTCGTTGTAAGCAATGGTCACGCCGTATTCTACCGATACGTCAAGCGCCTTGTCGCCGAAGCCGTAAACGTAATGGAAGCGCGGGTGCGAATCTTCGATCGGTTTCGGCGTGCGCCGCGTGACCCACGTTTCGTTCTGACAGAGATAAGCCTTTTCGGCGATCTTCCTGATCGTGCTGCCTGCGGGCACGGCTTTCGTCTTTTGAGTTGCACCGCTGCCCTTGACGTAAACGTCTTCCCAAACGCCGCCGGCGTTTTTCCCGATATAAGACTCCGTGACCTTGCCTTTTTTCATCACGACGTACCAAAAGGTGTTGCCCTTGCCGCCGAGTATCAAATCCACGTCGTTCCGGTACGCCTGATAGTATTCAAAGCCGCTGTTATCTTCGACAAGTTTTACAAAACGTTCTTCAAACATGGCTTCGCTCATTCGTGCATCAGAGCTTCCAGCTCAGCGTCGGATTTGACGGCGAGCTCATTTTCGTTATAGAAACGGGTAAGCAAGGTAGCGATGGCTTTTCCCTCGTAAGTGAAGACGAAATCGTAATAGCCGGGTTCGCATTCTTCCTTATTCAGATAGAAGCTGCCCCATTCCGTTTCATCTGGATTTTCCGCATCCTCGGGATAATGCAGATCGCAGTAGTTTGCAAAGTTCGGATCGAGATCGGAGAACTTGGCTGTGTTGTAATACTCCTGATCGTCGCGGTGCTTGAGTATCCAGACTCTGAGTCCGTAGGTCGCGTCGGTATCCGGGTAGAAATAGACCCACTCGTTCAGTTCAAAGATGCAGCGGACGTCGGTAAGGGAAGACTCTTTGCTGTTGAAGCCGTCCGCAGTGCCGACTTGGTTGCCTTTGATGACCACGCCGCGAAGGACGGACGGATCCCTGTCGTTAAGGTTGATGATATTTATCTTGCCGGTGAGTTTAGTCGCCTCGGCGTTATTGCCGCTTTGCGTAGTATTACCGTTGCCCGATCCGTTGCCGGATTGCTGATTGTTGCCTGTGCTGCTTGCGGACGGGTTTGAACTGTTGTTTCCGGAACTTGAGGGGTTATTGCTTTGCGAGGTGCTTCCAGAAGAACCACAGGCTGCGAGTCCCAGTACTAGAACAGCTGCCAGTATTATTGCTAAGGTTTTTTTCATCGTGTTATTTCCTTTCGTTTTGGATTCCGGGCATGGCGAAACCAGCCATTGCATTCCGTATACTGAGAATATACAGTAAAAAACCAATAAAAACAATATAGCTCTTTGGGTAGGTAGTGTAGAAAAGTCTTATTTCTTTACGTCAAACAGCTTGAAAAGCTCAAATCGGCTATTTATTCCAAGCCTTTTATAAAGCTCCGAGACATGAAGCTTGATCGTGGATTCTG
>CAZALQ010000026.1:0-14007 GCA_964485605.1 uncultured Oscillospiraceae bacterium | reverse complement strand
CAGTGCTGGCTATGAGAATATCCATTGAAGGAGAAGCGAACTTTCTCGAAGATGGTGTGCAAGAATAAATGTATTGATGTAAAAGTACAAGAGTTTGTCGGGGTT
This sequence comes from uncultured Oscillospiraceae bacterium, assembly GCA_964485605.1. Lineage (GTDB taxonomy): Bacteria > Bacillota > Clostridia > Peptostreptococcales > Anaerovoracaceae > RUG13409. The sequence continues at coordinate 13,902 of CAZALQ010000026.1, read as the reverse complement.
GCGGGGGATGTGAAATACATTTTGAAAGAGTGCAGATGTAGAGAGGATTTGATTTCACTCATACCGGGGTCTTGTAGATAGTTTGTAATAATCATTCTCTGACGATTCGAGCCGACAGCAGGGCGATGAAAAAGCTATGACGCAGCCGGTTGGAATGGGCAGAGAGGCAGAAATGAACTTCTGTTTTATGTCCTTCAACCTACATTCTGCTCTTTGGCATTTACGGTGGTGTAGTTAAATCCAGACCCTCTCTTGTAGATAGATTGAGAGGTGTGCCGCTTCTTCTGATTCGAGCCGATGTGAAGCGTTGCTCACAAATGATGCTCACACTGATTGGAACTGGTGACGAGGCGGGTTGAACTGCAGACAACGGCGCGGACGCGAGGATTTGTAGTGGCAAGGATGCCGACGAAAATGAGACACGGAGGTCGATCATAGCATTCTGCCACGCAGCAGCTCAAAAAAACAGAGGGGCTACTGCGGCGCAAGCATGTAAAGGCACAGGATCAATGAGTACGGTTCGGCCTGTATGTATTACTTTATTAGTTTATATATGTTTAATTTATTCTAGGGGCAAGTAGGGGCAAATAAATATATAGAAATACATATATAAAAAAGACCGAAAAAGATAGCCCCAGGCAGCCCCACAGATGAAGTCGCACGGACAGCAACAAGACAAAAAACACCAGGGAAAACCGGTTGATATGAGCAGTCAGCCAGATGATTGACTGCCGATATGAGCCGATCTCCCCTGGAGAGTGGTTCAGTTGGAAAGGCGGTGGGAATGCATCCTCACTAACGAGAAGTACACAGGAGACCCTCATCCATCCTGTCCGTTCTCATGGGATATTAGCTTACGAGCTCGCTTCTTGGCGTAGCTCCGGCGGCAATGCTCCCGGTGCTTTTCGCGGTAGTTCTTGGCGTAATCGGATACGACGAGGATCTGGTAGGTGATACCGTAGAAATCCTGGTATTCACCGATCCGGACGAGGTTCTTCAGAACGTAGTCCCTGAACAGATTGCTGAAGCGAAAGCGGATGGCGGTTGTGAAGTACCTTGTGAAACAGCCTCTCCTGTAGGTCTTCTTAAGAGCGATCTGCCATAAGAGGATGCGTCCCTCCTGCATGTAGTCATCCGTGTCAAACGGAAGCAGGCTGCGGTACTTCAAAGCCTCGGTCATGATGATGGGGCGCATGCGCTGGGCGAGTTCTTCAAGCACGGGACTATCTGAAGGATGCTTTAGAAGCTCCGCAAAGAGGACTTCCACGCTCAACGATGTGTAATCCATGATGGTTCCTCCCAGCACATGCGCGGTTGGATCACTCGATGCACTTCCGTCTGTGGATGGATTCCCAGGGGACAGCAGCGAGGAGGGCGAAGACGGCGACGATGAACCAGATGGCGTTGTTGGAGAGAATGTGTTCGACCATCATGCCGAGACGGGGAATCGTGAAAGCCTCCCTCCCGATGAAGTTGATACTGCTCAAGGTCACGTCCTGCGACATGCTGTTCGCATCGCCCTGCATGACCACAGGGAGCGTGGAGGTATCAACAGAGGATGTATTTTCCTTGCAGGGAGATGGGGAGAAGTTAAGTGTCATAAAGGAAACACTGGCAAAAGCGATTCACGCCGCGGGAGTGATTCACGGTGAGTACAACATTGAGATGTATTTCACGAATGCCGATGAATCCTTCATCATTGAAATCAATCCCAGACAAGGTGGCAACGGGATCCCCAAATATGTTCACAAACATACCGGTATTGATCTCTATAAGCTTTTGGTAACCACATCGGTGGGCGACGATTATTACTGGAATAGTTTGAAAGAGCTTAAGAGGCAGAATCGACCCATTATCCATCATCTGCTATTCCCAAGAAAGACAGGACGGTTTTTAGGGCTTAGTTTTGATGATTCCATATTGGGCTGTGTGTTTAATACAGAGGTCGATAAGATAATTGGGGATGCAGTTACAAATGCGATAGATGCGTCCTCATGCATCGGTTGTGTTGATTTGCAGTTTGGTAGCGTTGAAGAGATGAACAAAGTGAGCCTCGATATAGAGGAACTGATACGGGTTGAAGTTGATGAGAATTGTACCGATAACCGCGGAGATGGCTGAAAAGTATAGGGGCGAGATTGCTCAGCTCTATTTTGAAAATGTGAGTTCTAATGCTTTTCACGAGCATTTTACTTATACAGAAGCCTATGAGAAGATGGATGACCTTATCAGTCATCTCAAAGACAACACAGCGATAGTGTATGGAGCGTTTGAAAATGATGACCTCACTGCTTTCATTTGGGCATACGTTCATCAGTTCCGGGAAGAGAACAGGATGTATGTGAGCGAGATACGGGTGAAAGAAGAATATAGGAAACACGGTATTGGAAAAGAGATGCTGGGGTTGGTTGAGGATAAGGCGAAAGAACTGGGGCTCAGTGCTATATACCTTCATGCGGAGGCGGGGAATAAGGATGCCAGGAGATTGTACGAAGAATGTGGGTATATAGAGGAACGGATTCAGATGAGAAAACCGTTAGATAGCCGTCTGTGAGTTCATTAATCGCAGAATGCTTTAATGAAGAAATAATGGAAAGGCAAGAAAATGTATAGAAGATTTATAAAGCGATTTCTTGATATTATTTTCTCAGGCTTAGCCTTGGTCGTATTGAGCCCTGTGATTGGAATCGTCGCGGTATTGGTCAGAGTCAAGCTCGGTTCTCCTGTCATCTTCAAGCAGATAAGACCGGGAAAACATGAAAAGCTCTTTCCAATCTATAAGTTTAGAAGCATGTCAAATGCAAAAGATGAGCATGGGGAATTGCTGCCCGATGCAGATAGATTGACTCACTTCGGTCGAGTCCTTCGTAGTACTTCCCTTGATGAGCTCCCGGAACTGTTTAATATCTTTAAGGGCGACATGTCAATCGTAGGCCCGAGACCGCTGGCTGTCGAGTATTTGCCATATTACAATGAAATAGAAAAGCATAGGCATGATGTTAGCCCAGGCTTAACAGGATTAGCGCAAGTCAACGGAAGAAACGCTTTGCAGTGGGAGGATCGATTCAAATACGATATTGAGTATGTAAAGAACATATCCTTCTTGTTAGATGCAAAGATTATATTTCAGACAGTAGGAAAGGTACTTAAAAAACAAGATATTGTTACTCGCGGAGAGGGAGTAACAATGGACTTTGACGTTTATAGAAAAAAGCAAATGGCTGAAAAAGAGGATAAACAAACACAGAATTATGGAACGCATTCGGAGGCATAAGAGGATGGAAAAACTGTTGATGCTTGGAACTAGTCTGGCGAGTGAGGAAATGATTGAATATGCCAAGTCACAGGGAGTATACACCATTGTTACAGATCCAAGGCCACCAGAAGAGTCTACAGCTAAGTTGATTGCTAATGAATACTGGATGATTAACACGATTGATTTTGACACTCTAGAAAACAAGTGCAGAGAAGAGGGCGTAACAGCCGTAATCTGTGGAGTGAGTGAGACGTGCCTTGGAATAAACTACCATTGTATAATAAGAAAGGTATGCTTTAAATGTATGATTGTACCGATAATATAGCATATCGTAGTGGAATTGGAATAACAGAAAAACTAGTGGCCATCTTGTGCGGATTATATATTTTCCCGCCAACACCAGGATTAATAAAACAAGCAGCATATGCTATTATGGCTATTCTCTGTCTAATCCACCTGATTTACAGGAGAAAAATAGAGATTAATCGAGACCGTTTTTTCTATTTTTTATCCATCGTTGTAATAGGAGCAGGAATTGTATATTCCACTAATAACCGAGATGGAATTACGCATTTGCTTCATTATGTCATCACTTTTATAGTGGTGTTACAATTGAGTAAAAATAATGTAGACACGGCTAAATACATAAATAAAATGCTAGTAACTATTGGCTATACATGCGTTTTTTTTACAATTCTTCAAATGATATTTCCGTCAATAGTTAACTCATTAGTCGATCTGCTGTATAGTGAAAGAAGTGCTTGGATGCATCATTATTATGCTTCATCTAAGCACTCCTATTACGGAATTTGCCCAACATCTTATGAAAACTCGCTGTTATGTAGTTTTGCTTTGTTTGATGCGATTATAAGTATTCTAAGTAAAAAAAAGACAAAATCGAAATACTACATTGTCTTAATGATATGTATTTTATCGATTGTTGCTACACAAAAGCGAGGGATTATCCTTTCAGCATTGGTGGCTATAATAGTGTACTTAGCTGTCTTCTATTTCGACAGAAGCGAATCACTAAGAGCAAAAGTTGCGATTACATTTTTGGCTATATTCGCATGTTTTGGAATAATTTGGTTCTTAAACTTCTCAGTTATTGGAAATGCACTTGTCGAAAGACTTGTATTTAATGGGGAAGATATTAGTACTTCTGGAAGAAGTGAAATATATAGTACGCTTTTAAATGATATAGATAAAAATGTATGGTTCGGACATGGTTCGGGAGCAACGTATGGTGTTATTTCAATAGGCGCTCATAATATTTATATTCAGCTGCTATATGATAATGGTATTATTGGACTAAGTATATTTGTCATCTTTTTTTTAAATAATTTGATTTCAGCATACTCTATAATAAAAACTGCGGATGAGGAATATAAACCAATTGTTACGTTTTCTTTTATTTGTCAAGTTGTCTATATTACTTATGGGTTCTCTGGGAATCCTTTATACTATACTAATACATTGTTGTTGTATGGCTTATACTTAAGCATGAAGGAAAATATTAAACAGTTCAGATGACAATACTTATTAAATGCCTTTTGTGTTCAATTATGTATTTACCCATTTGGTGATAGTCAGGAAGTGTGTTGGTAAAGCGCATGTTGTGTAGGGACGATTTACAATTCGCCCAGATATAACCCCCAACCCCCCCTTTTTTCGCAACATTTTGGGCTGTTCATGAACGCCCCTGCGGAGGGTCGTGTATCACCAACACATTTTCAGACTAACACCACCCATTTTTATTCAAGCATAATGTCAACCAGCTTTATAGAAAATTTCGTGGATGAAAACAATAAGAGAAAAGGTTGAGTGTGAACGTCAAAACAAATTATCATAGAGGAGATAATTATGAATATAGGAATACTGACTTTTTACCGTGCGAATAATTATGGTGCTATGCTTCAATGCTATTCACTTGTTAAAAATGTTAGAAAGTATAATATGGATACTGAAGTAATTGATTATGTAGCTCCAGGAATTGAGGAACAGTACAGTAATAAACATCTTTGGAGATATGGGTTAAAAGTATTGGCATCACACTATATAAAAATGTTCCTAAGAAGTAAGAAGAACAGTCGCTTTGAATCATTTCGCATGTTGATTCCTCATTCAGTTCCTTATGAGCAAGAGGAATTGACATCGACAAATGATAAATATGATTGTTTTATAGTTGGAAGTGATCAAGTTTGGAATTTTAAAAGTAATCATGAGGATGAAATGTTTTTTTTGCCGTTTGTAACTTCCAACAAAAAAAAATATAGTTATGCAGCTAGCTTTGGGTCTGATGCTTTTGATTCGTCGTTGCAAGGTAGATATAAAAAATTACTAGAAGGATTTCAAAGAATCTCTATCAGAGAAATAAGTGGAAAAGAATATGTCCTAAATAAGTTGCATTTACCATGTACAGTAAACATTGATCCTGTATTCTTAAGTACATCTCAAGAATGGGGTGAGCTTGCTGATCAAATAGGTAGGATAGTCGAAAACAAGTATATCTTGGTATATCAGCTTCTAAAATCAGAAAGAATGATTTCATATGCAAAGAAATTGGCTTCTGATAGAAATATTAAAGTTGTAATTATTTCCCTCTCGTTGTATAGAGATAAATCTTTTATTGACAAATCAGATGTTGGTCCTATAGAGTTTTTGAATCTTTTTAAGTATTCAGATGCTGTGATCACGGACTCATTTCATGGCACAGCATTTGCCCTTCTTTTTGAAAAAGAGCTGTTTCTAGACTTTCATGAAAAGTCTAGAACAAAAACAAGATTGGATTCTTTGTCGGATGTTTTATCATTTGGAAATCGATGGATATCTGGTGGCAAATTGGATCCTATTGACTTTTCCGTGGTCAATAAAGCAATCCAACATGAAAGACAAATTGGAATTGAATATATTAAAGAAATTTGTAAAAATAATCAACTGTAAACAATTTAATGGTGAATGAAGCATGAAAATACTTTTTTTTGATTCTAGATTACCAAAAGGCCACTTCAGTATTAACAGGAAATATTTGCGTATAATGAGCAAGTTCTCAAATATTAACTTATGTGCAGATTCTTCTCTTGCTGATGATATAAACAATATTGAAGTTATAAATATTAATTGGGCTCAGAACAGCAATAAAAATAGTTCATATTCAAATAGAATCAATTCATTGTGTAATATAATAAAAGTAAGTAGAGTTATTAATAAGACAAATCCAGATATAATTTATGTTGCATCATACGATATTATTACCTGGTTCGTTAGTTGTCCATTATTATTCAAATTTAGGGATCGAATTCTAATTCAAGAACACGATAATATTGATCAACTTCACAATCGCCTAAAGTACAGGCTATTCTCACTATATAAGAATTTATTTCGTCATCTTGTATTTGAGGAGTATATAAAGGATCGTTTATTAGAGTTAGGCGTTCATGAGAATATGGTTTATGTTATACCGCATCCTGTTCCCAAAATAGAGGGGATTATAGCTGAAGCTAAAGATAATAATTTGATTATTGGGTTGAGCAACAGTAACAGTGAATATTTGATTGAAGACATTGTCCGTTGTCAAAAGGAGAATCATATACTACAGAAAACCGGACACAAGATGATACTTAAGTCAAAGAATATAAAATATAATGATAGTTTTTTGGTGTGTTTAAATGGGTGGATTTCATCAGAAGATTATAAAAATTGGTGTTCTGAATGTAATTCATTTCTAATTCCATTTCCGAAGAATGGTTATTCATATAGGGTTAGCAATGTATTTATGGAAGCTGTTTCGTTAAAAAAACATATTATTGCTTCAAGGTTTCCACTTGCTGAGTTTTACAGTAAAAAATATCCTGGACTTTGTAGCATTTATGATAATCCTGATAGAATAATAGAATTACTCAATGTTAATAACTACAACTTTGAAGTCAGTAGGAATAAATTTTTAGAAGATCATTCTGATGAAAAAATTGAACAATGCTTCAAAGAAATATTTGAAACTATAATTAAAGAAAGAGAATCAAAATGAACATTATACTTCTCTCCGGTGGCTCCGGCAAACGCCTTTGGCCTCTATCAAATGAGGTTAGATCAAAACAGTTCTTGAAGATTTTTAAGAGACCTGATGGTTCTCATGAATCAATGGTACAGAGAATGTATCGGATGATTCATGAAGTAGATTCGGACGCCAAGATTACAATTGCAACATCTGAGAATCAGGTTACGTCTATTAAAGCACAACTCGGCGATAAAGTTGGCATTTCGATAGAGCCTTGTCGTCGAGACACTTTTCCTGCAATTGCTCTTGCCACAGCCTATCTTCATGATGTGAAGGGTGTGTCAGCGGACGAAGTGGTAGTTGTGTGCCCGGTAGATCCTTATGTGGAAGCACCTTACTTCCTGATGCTTGACAAGCTTTCTGCTCAAGCGAATAAGGGAGAGGCGAATCTCGTCTTGATAGGTATTGAACCCACATATCCAAGCGAGAAGTATGGGTATATTCTCCCTAAGACGGCAAACACGCTTTCGATTGTGGATACATTTAGAGAGAAACCAGATGTTTGCACAGCAGAGAGGTATATTGCTCAAGGAGCTCTTTGGAATGCTGGCGTTTTTGCTTTTAAATTGAGTTATGTACTTAGTATCGCTGAAAGATTTTTTGGTACATTCTCTTATCAGGAGCTCTTCAACAACTATGCAAATATCGCGAAGATTTCTTTCGATTATGCTGTAGTAGAGAAGGAACCGGAGATTCAAGTAATGCGTTTTGCCGGTGAGTGGAAAGACCTCGGTACGTGGAACACTCTTACTGAAGCAATGAGTGATGAGGTAGCTGGGAACGCAGTGGCAGCTGATTGTGAAAACACTCATGTGATCAATGAGCTTCAGATTCCACTTATTGCTCTCGGAGTTAAGAATCTTGCTATCGCTGCGACACCAGATGGAATCTTGGTAACAGAGAAGACAAAGAGCGATACACTTAAAGAATATGTGTCAGAACAGCGCCCCATGTACGAGAAGAGGGTATGGGGTGAATACAAAGTTCTTGATTACCGGATTCAAGCCGATGGGAAGAATTCATTGACTAAGCATCTGATTATCAGGACTGGTCAACATATTTCTTATCAGAGACATGCGCACAGAGCTGAGATTTGGACTATTATAGATGGTGATGGAACACTGATTCTTGATGGAGAAGTTAAGAAAGTCATCCGTGGTGATATGGCTTACATCAGACCAGGGATGAAACATGCGATTAAGGCTGATTGTGAGCTACATATCATAGAGGTTCAAGTCGGTGATGAGTTGACTGAAGAAGATATCGAGAGACTTGAATGGGATTGGAGTCAATTTGATAAGAATTGAAGGATTATTTAATTAGGGCTTACTGAACAAATAGAAAACCCAGTATTATTAATGGTTTGTGGTCTAAAATAAAGGATAGGTCTGCAAGTTTTTTCTCTTGGTTTCGTTGCATAATCTTGCAGATGTGATGTTCTGCACTACGAGAAAGATCGAATGCTTGCAAAATTTCGTATGATAATCGCTAAAATCATTCATATATCCTTCTTTCGCCGTATTATTACTCTGTTTTCATAAAGGCGACCCATTTAGTTGGCTCTAATTATAATCGATGTTTACTATTATTGAATAACTGATAACTAATTATAAGTGGTCCGAGTAAGTATTCTTTATGTGTTCTACATTTCGGATTAATATGGCATATTTAATTCATACAACCAGAATTTATTTTATCATATTGAACAGAATATTATAACTGCTAATAAAACCATTAATAGTAAAGGTGTAGGGGAAAAGCATGCCTGATAAGGATTCAAAATACAAATCGCTAGCAAAAGATACAGGGCTATTTACAATAAGTAGCTTTGGATCTAAGATTCTGATGTTTCTTTTAACTCCGTTATATACTAGTATTCTTGCTACATCAGAATATGGAATTGCGGACTTGATTAATACTACGATTCAATTCTTGTATCCTGTGTTGACTTTTGCAATGGCTGATGCGACTCTCAGATATACTTTGGACAAAAATGAGAACAAGAATGAAGTTTTTATAATATCTACTTTTTTCACTTTTCTTTCAACAATACTTCTTCTTGTTTTCAAACCGTTGATTTGTAAGATAGATAATTCATTAAATACATATTGGCTTGTATTTGTAATAAATTTCTTGCTATATAACATACATAACTATTTTGCTAATTTTGTTAAAGGATTAGGAAGAACAACTTTATTTGCTGTTCAGGGGTTGGTGCAAACAGCAACTGTTGTGATCCTTAATGTTCTCTTTTTAGTCGTTTTTAAATGGGGGTTAAATGGATATTTATTATGTGTCGTTTTGTCTTATTGCGTTCCGAACACAATTATGTTCTTCTGCGCGAAGCTTTACAATTTCATTTACCCCATTCGCATTAATAAAAAATTACTCTCAGACATGCTAAAATATAGCATTCCAATGATACCTACAATATTAGCATGGGCAATTAATACAAGTATTGATAAATACATGATAATTGGGCTTTATGGATTAGGAGCAAGCGGAATCTATAGTGTTGCCCACAAGATTCCAACTATTATTTCTACATTATTGACGGTATTTATTCAAGCTTGGCAGATTTCTGTTATTTCAAATTATGGCTCGGATGACGAGAGCTCCTACTATACTAATGTTTACAAAGGATTAGATTTTGTTTGTATTAGTGGTGGATTATTTATTATTCTTACATGTAAAATTCTCGCAAATTTACTATTTGCAAAAGATTTTTATGCAGCATGGCAATATGTTCCCATGCTGGTTATTTCAGCTATGTTCTCATCATATGCAGGTTTCTTAGCGGCTGCTTATAGGGCTGCAAAAAAAACAAAGAGTCTATTTATTTCCGTTATGGCGGGCGCTGTATTGAATATCATCTTAAACTATATATTGCTTAGATGTATAGGTGTTTTAGGAGCTGCCGTTGCCACAGCTATCAGCTTTTTTGTTGTATGGCTTGTCAGAGCATTTTTAATACAGAAAATCGTAAAAGTTGATATAAAAATAGCGGAAACTGCTATATCTATTGTTCTTTTGTTTGTTTGCGCCACACTTGTCACCGTTGACTTTCCCAATGTATGGATTGTAATTGTACTATCGTATATCATTATTTGTTATATTAAACGTAACATAATTCGTTCTGTCGTTTTATCAATGATCGGGTTAATTAAAAGAAAAAGGGTGTAAATTATGAAAACCTACCTAATGACCGGCTGTGCCGGCTTTATTGGCTCTAACATGGTTCTGTATATGCTGAAGAAGTATACCGATATCAAGATTATTAACCTTGATGCTCTTACTTATGCAGGAAACATGGAGAACTTGAAAGCTGTTGAGGGCGATGAGCGGCATGTGTTTGTGCATGGTGATATTGGGGATGCCACACTTGTAAAGGATTTAATAGAAAAGTACGATCCCGACTATGTGATAAACTTTGCAGCGGAGAGTCATGTTGATCGTTCCATAGCAAATCCGATGATCTTTGTGGACACCAATGTGAGAGGAACCGTCAACCTTCTCCAGTGTTGTAAGGAATCCTGGTATGACGCCGGTCAGAAGACCTGGAAGGCCGGAAAGAAGTACCTGCAAGTGAGTACCGATGAGGTGTACGGAGCCCTTGGTCCCACAGGCTTTTTCACCGAAACCACGCCGATCAATCCGCATTCTCCGTATTCCGCCTCCAAAGCCTCTGCCGATCACTACGTCAAGGCTTTCCATGATACTTATGGAATGCCCATCAATATCACACGCTGCAGTAATAACTATGGCAGTTTTCAGTTTGTCGAGAAGCTAATACCGCTCATGATCTACAATGCAATGAATCACAAGCAGTTGCCTGTTTATGGTGACGGTATGCAGATCAGAGATTGGCTGTATGTTGACGATCACTGCAAGGCGATTGATATGGTTGCTACGGCTGGTAAGGACGGAGAAGTCTACAATGTCGGTGGACACAATGAGCGGCCGAATATCTTTATTGTTAAGACTATCATTTCACAGCTTCATGATCGCCTCAATGATTCGGAGATTAACGAAGGCTTGATAAAACATGTGGAAGACCGTCTCGGACATGACCGTCGCTATGGTATTGATCCATCAAAGATTAAGGATGACCTTGGTTGGTATCCTGAAACTCCGTTTGAAGTCGGTATTGTGAAGACCATCGACTGGTATCTTGATAATCATGAATGGGTTGAACATGTTACATCCGGGGCGTATCAGCAGTACTATGCTGATATGTATGGAAGAAAAATGATGCAAGATGTTTAAACAAAAATATTTCAAAATATTTAACGAGTTATTATGGACTATAAGAAAGAGTATGATCGGTGGCGCTCTTGCGCTACTAATATAGACATAAAAAATGAACTGGAGAAGATGGACGAAGCGCAGATAGAAGACGCTTTCTACCGTGATCTTGCTTTTGGCACGGGCGGGCTTCGCGGCACCATCGGAGCCGGAACCAACCGTATGAATGTGTACGTTGTTGCCAAGGCGAGCCAGGGTCTCTCCAATTATCTTCTCTCCACCTCCACCGCACCGTCCGTGGTCATCGGATATGATAGCCGGATCAAATCGGACGTATTCGCCCGGACTGCCGCCAGCGTGTTTGCCGCGAATGGTCTCACGGTTCATCTCTGGCCGCAACTGCTCCCCGTTCCGACCGTCTCTTTTGCTACCCGTGAGCTGGGAGCCTCCGCTGGCGTGATGATCACAGCCAGCCATAACCCGTCCAAATACAACGGCTACAAGGTTTACGGCGCTGATGGATGCCAGATCACCACAGAGGCGGCGAAGGCCATTCTGGAGCAGATCAACGCTCTGGACATCTTTGCTGATGTGAAGAGTATGGATTTTGATGAGGCTGTGGCCGAGGGAAAGATTAAGTATATCAAGTACAGCGTCCTCACGTCCTTCATCGAAGCAGTCAAGAGCCAGAGCGTCCTCTATGGGGATGAAGTGAATAGGGATGTCGCCATCGTCTACAGCCCGCTCAACGGCACAGGCTTGGTTCCTGTCACTCGCGTTCTCCAGGAGACCGGCTTCACAAATATCACTGTGGTCGAGGAGCAACGCAATCCTGACGGTAATTTTCCAACCTGCCCTTATCCGAACCCAGAAATCAGGGAAGCGATGGAGCTTGGATTGGAGTATTGTCGGGAAACCGGTGCAGACCTTCTCCTCGCTACCGATCCTGATGCCGACCGCTGTGGAATTGCGGTTAAGACTCCCACAGGAGACTATCAGCTCCTGACAGGCAATGAGGTCGGCCTTCTGCTCCTGGACTTCATTTGCTCTCAGCGCATTATACACAACCAGATGCCCGCTGATCCGACCTTTGTCAAAACCATCGTGACGATGGATCTGGCGGAGAAGATTGCCGACCACTACGGCGTCAAGACCATCAACGTCCTTACGGGCTTTAAGTTCATTGGTGAAGTCATCGGTCATATGGAGGATGAGCGGAACTACATCTGTGGCTTTGAGGAGAGTTATGGCTACCTGACGGGGAGTTACGTCCGAGACAAGGATGCTGTGAACGCTGCTTTCATGATCTGCGAGATGTTTGCGTTCTATAAGACAAGGGACATCAGCCTTCTTCAGAAGTTGGAAGAGTTGTATGCGACCTACGGCTACTGTCTGAACACCCTCCATTCCTATGAGTTTCCCGGTTCTTCAGGCATGGCGAAGATGAGCGAGATTATGAAGGAATTCCACAAGGGACTGAACCAGATTGCCGGAGAGAAAGTGGCATATATCGAGGATTACAGCAAAGGGTTGAACGGCCTGCCATCCTCCGATGTGCTGAAGTATTACACAGAGAATGGCTCCGTTGTTATCCGTCCGTCTGGAACCGAGCCAAAACTGAAGGCGTACATCAGCGTCACAGCAAGTGATCGAGCCGAAGCCGAGGATGTAGAAAAGAAGATAACGGCTGATCTGGAGACGAGGTTGAAATGAAGGATGTCCACGTCTGCCCGGTTCTGATGCGCACGGTTATCTGGATTGACGGGGAATGTACAGAGGAATGCGGTGAAACCGACTGTCCGATTCTAATCAATAATCATTCTTTACCTGATGAATATGCCAAGAGTGATATCAATTAGCAGATGAGCATCTCTTGACACCCATGATATAATGATTCTCAAAAATGAATCGGGTGATAGCCTTATGAACATCCTCGTTACAGGCGGGGCTGGATATATAGGCTCCCATACAATAATTGAACTTGTAAATGCGGGCCACAGTGTTACTGTGGTAGATAATCTCGTCAACAGTTCGCAGGAGTCCCTTCGTCGCGTGGAGCAGATCACAGGCAGCCGCGTCCCCTTTTTCAAAACCGATATCCGCGACAGAGCAGAACTTGAATTCATTTGTTCAAACAACCATTTCGACGCCTGCATTCACTTCGCGGGACTTAAAGCAGTGGGAGAATCGGTTTCTCTCCCCTGGGAGTACTACGAGAACAACATCAACGGTACGCTTGTGCGGGTCGATGTGCTGCGGCAGAACGGCTGTAAGAACATCATCTTCAGTTCTTCGGCCACGGTCTACGGTGAGCCACAACAAGTACCAATCACCGAGGCAGCTC
>CAZALQ010000025.1:3195-14316 GCA_964485605.1 uncultured Oscillospiraceae bacterium | reverse complement strand
GACCACAGTGTGGTCAAGGGATTCCAGGGCTTTGACTATGATACATCCTGCACCTTCTGGCATAAGTCCTTAGCCAAATATCTTGAAACAGATGATGAAGAAAAAATCAAGGAAGTCGAAGATAAGGCAAGGATAGTCAGCTATGTAAGGCTTATAAGAAGGTCCATAAGAAAAGGCGGCCTTGAGGATGAGAAATCAAAAGCAGAAATCGAGCTTTGGAAAGAGGAGCTCATAGAACTTCTTTCAAGGGTCGACAGCCTTTGCTTTGAGGCTCCCGGTATTGATTCCGAAGGGTCTTCTGCAAATGAGCTTGATATAGAAGCAACAGATGAAAACATGTACAAGGTCATGGACTTTGTGGGAAGGCTTGCGGAAGGTGCCGGAGCCACTCCAAAGGAAAGAATGGACCTTGACCTTGTAGTAGAAGAAGTCTTTGTTAATATAGCTAAATATGCTTATGCTCCGGGCACAGGCAGAGCACTCATAGAAGCTGAAGTCTTTGATGATCCAAAGGCGATCAGCATCACATTTACTGACAGCGGTATGAAATATAACCCGCTTGCCAATGAGGATCCCGATGTCACCCTGCCTGCAGAGGAAAGACCTGTTGGGGGCCTTGGCGTGTTCCTTGTCAAAAAGCTTATGGACGAGGCCACCTATGAGTACAGGGACGGAAAGAATATATTAAAGCTTAAAAAGAACCTTTAGTCATGAAAACTTTCGGGAAGATAGATCTTCATATGCATTCAACTGTCTCTGACGGCACCAATACGCCGGCAGAGATACTTTCCTGTGTAAAGAATGCAGGTATAGAGCTCTTTTCCCTGACGGACCATGATGCAGTTAAGGGAAGTCTTGAGATCTTATCCATGCTGAAAAAGGAGGATCCCAGGTTTATAACGGGAGCGGAGTTTTCGTGCAGAGATGAACAGGGAGAATATCATATCTTAGGTTACGGATATGATCCTAAATCCGAAGCTATCAATAAGCTGGTGGAGGCCGGACATTCCCTGAGGATGATGAAGGTCAAGGCAAGGCTTGATTTTATAGACGAAAAGTTCGGCTTTGCATTTTCCGATGAGGACAGAGAAGCGATACTGTCCATGGACAATCCGGGTAAACCCCATATTGCCAACATGATGGTCAAGTACGGATATGCCAAGACCAAGGAGCAGGGTATCAAGGAATTCCTTGATAAGATCGATTTCAGGCATGACTATATCAGCCCGGCCATGGCCATAAGAAGCATACTTGCTTCAGGCGGCATTCCGGTCCTTGCTCATCCTTCCTACGGAAGCGGCGATCAATTGGTAATAGGCGATGAAATGGATAAAAGACTGAGGCGCCTGGCTGAATACGGTCTTAGGGGAGTTGAGGCATACTATTCAGGTTTTACGGCAAAGCTTACGGAAGAGATGCTTTCCTTTGCAAAAAAATACGGCTTTTATGTTACCGCGGGAAGCGATTATCACGGCACGAACAAGCTTGTCATTTTAGGAGACAACGGTCTTGAGGATGCATCAAAGGGGCCTGCAGGGATGCTGAGATTTCTTGAGGATGTAAAGATCAATTAGTATGCTTAAGTTTGATACAAGAGATAAAAAACCAAAGCTTTGGGATTTGATACCCCTGGCATTCATATATGTATTGATACTGGCTGTTCTGGTTTTTAAGAGAGTCAGTGCTGCGGCACTGCCTGCCTGTATCACTTCGATCGTATTTTTTACGCTTGTTCTTATCAGGCTCATCATTTCTTTCTTTGGGCAGATACATTACAATCCCTATTCCTACAATACCATCTACTATTTCGCTTTCGCTTTATTTGATTTGTTCGTAATAATAGAGCACTTTTTCCTTCTTAAGGGAATACTTAATTTCCCCGATGTGTACAGCGGCGTGGAAGTTTTTCACACCCTTTTGGGATCGGCAAGCACATTTATGTATTTGACATCGCCCTTCCTCTTTCTTTTCTCCATCGCCATGTGCATATCAAACATATCCCTTTTAAAGCACGAGGGGAAAAGGTTTGTAAATGTCCTTGGCATAATTCTGTCGGTGCTTGTAGTAGGCGGAGTTGCTGCCATGTTCGCCTATGACTATTATGCAAGCGGAAGTCAGTTCCAGGTCATGATGCACGATCTCTTTGGAAATCTGTTTGCGGCACTCTATCTTTACTATGAGTTCATGCTTCTTGGCGTAATCGTTGCGGATGCCATAGCGGCTGCTCATGAGCCTCTTTACAACAAGGACTTTGTCATAATCCTTGGATGCAACATGCAAAAGGACGGAAGGCCTACTCCTCTTCTCAGGGGCAGAATAGACAGGGCAATAGAGTTTTCTAAAAAACAGTTTGAAGCTGCAGGAAAAGAGCTGGTATTTATCTGCTCCGGAGGACAGGGGGAAAATGAGCCCATATCCGAGAGCAGATGCATGAAGAATTACCTTCTTGAGCAGGGCATTCCCGAAGACAGGATCATAGAAGAGGATAAATCAAAGAATACCTTTGAGAATATGAAGTTCTCGAAGGAAAAGATCTTAGAGATAAACCCGGATGCCAAGGTAGCCTTTTCAACTACCAATTATCATGTTTTCAGAAGCGGTCTTTATGCAAGAAGAAACAAGATGAGAGCAGTGGGCATGGGAGCAAAGACCAAGTGGTATTTCTGGCCCAATGCAGCAGTAAGGGAGTTCATAGGGCTTCTTACTGCACATAAATTAAAGCAGGCAATTATAATTATTGGATTAGTTGTTTTTTATATAGGATTGACCATCCTGTCGTACTGTGAAATATGAAGATTAATATTTTAGAAAAAAAGTGGTATCTTTATCTGACTGAGTTCTTCTCGGGAATGGCTGTTATGGCAGTGGAGCTGGGCGCGAGCAGGCTTCTTGCCCCGTATTTCAGTTCATCTCAAATAGTATGGACCATAATCATAGGAACCATAATGATCGCCATGGCAATAGGAAATGTCATGGGCGGAAAGTGGTCCGATAAGGACCCGGATCCTGCAAAGCTCTTTAGACGCATACTCATTGCATCCGCATGGATCGCACTTATCCCCTTCCTCGGAAGATATATCATCATCGGCATCATGGGCCTTATCGTAGTCACCATAAACCATAATATGCTCATATGGGCAGCCTTTGCCGCATGCATGATCATATTCGTATTCCCGCTGTTTCTTCTCGGAACAGTTACCCCGTCACTTATCAGATTTACCATGTCTGATGTGGGCGAGAGCGGAAGCGTTGCAGGTCGCCTTGGTGCATGCAATACCATAGGAAGCATACTCGGAACCTTCCTTCCGACCTTTGTGACCATACCGGCTGTGGGAACTTCCATTACATTCCTCATATTTGCAGGTATTCTCTTCATTCTCGGAGCACTGTATTTCATAGTCGGAAACGGAAAGAAGACTGCAGTCATAGTATGCGCAGTTCTCTACCTTCTTGGTGCAATCTTTGGCCATAATGCAAATTTTGCTTTTTGGATCGATGATCTGACGTATGAGGGAGAGTCCGTATATAACTACCTGCAGGTAAGCGAAAACAAAAGGGAAGTAATTCTTTCCACCAATGTTATGATCGGCGTTCAGTCCGTATATATGAAGGACGATACCCTTACGGGCATGTATTATGATTATGCTCTTGCCGCACCCATTATGGCTGCAAAGGAAGATCCTAAAATATTGATACTCGGCATGGGCACGGGAACCTTTGCTCTTCAATGCAAGAGGTATTTTCCCGATGCTGATATAACGGGAGTGGAGATAGACGAAAAAATAACGGAGCTTGCAAGAAAGTACTTTCATTTAAGGGACGACATTCCTGTAGTTACCTATGACGGAAGAGCATATATTCAAGGGATAGAAGATAAATACGACATCATAATGGTGGATGCCTATCAGGATATAACCATACCCTTCCAGATGAGCTCCGTTGAGTTTTTCAGCCTCGTTAAGGAACATTTAAACGATTACGGTGTCATGGTCGTAAATATGAACATGCACGGCAACGAAGGGGATGATGATACCACCTTATATCTGACAGATACCATAGCATCCGTATTCCCCTATGTTTCGGTCGTTGACGTTCAGTATGCGACAAACAGAGAGCTTTTCGCAATGAAGGACGCAAGGCCCTTGGATGCCCTTAATATGGGCCTTGAAGGCTTTGAAGATGATAGTCTTTCGTATATGATGAGCAAAGTAGCAAAGAACTTAAAGGATGTAGAGGGAGGAGATCATATCTGGACCGATGACAAGGCTCCTGTGGAGCTTGTGGGTATGAGGACCATAGATATACTCATACAGGACGAAGCCTCCTACTACAAGAATCTATATAAAGAAAAGGGAATCAAAGGTCTGATAGACGACATCATGGGCTAAAAAAACAGTGGCGATTGCCACTGTTTTTTAACCTTTATATACGATCTGTGTTCCGTCAAATTCTTCAGGGAACAGGTCGAAAAACTTATGGAATTCATCTATATCGAAGCTTTCGGGTTTGGTCGAATAGATGCGGTAATCGCCTGTTTCATCTGTCATTTCATAGTAGGTATCAAAGTATCCCATGCGAATATAGAAATTCTTTCTTTTTTCCCTTTGCTCTGCATTGGCTGCATCCGGGTCATCGGGCTCTATATCAAGGACCATATTCTTATCCTTATATGTTTCAAGCAGATCTTTGATTATGGCTGTGCCGTAGCCCTTACTTCTTAATTCTTCGCTTGTGGCAAAGTAAAGGAGATAGGCATAATCCCCAAGGATCATCATATATGAAAAGCCGACAAACTTCTTTCCCTCATAGTATCCCCACATATCCATTTCCTTTTTGAGGCTGTACCTCATGAGCATGGAATAGGGGCAGCGTTCGATCTTTGGGAAAGCGCTTACATATAGCCTTTTAATTTCTTTGTTGTGCTTTGAAAAGAGCTGTATTTTCTTTTTGCTAAGATTTATTTCCATAACCTAATTATGATACAATATATTTTGATTAAATGATAGCGGTAGTTTTTAGCAATTATTATGTATAACAAAAATAACGTAGTAGAAAAACAGATGACGGACTGCGACATCCTTTTCATGATCCCGGGAAGGATGGATAAGAGTATAAATAAACTCCCGAGCAGAGAGAATGCAGATGGAAAAACCTTTATCACTGCCATTGAGGATTCAATGGATGAGGAGCTTTTAGAAACATCGAGGACTAAAAGCCTTGTCAATCCTTCAGAGGAATACAAAAACAGGTTTACCATTTTAAAAGAAGAGGATGAAGTTGATATAGAAGAAAAGAAATTCCTTTGGATCAAGAGAAAGGAAGAAGTAAAGAAACACAGAGTTACAGTAAAGACCTTTGACAGGAGCTGCCTTGGAAACTGCATACTTAAGTTTCTTCCCGATCCCGATATGCCAAGGGGAACGGAAACAGTATCTTTTCCTGCTTTCATACTTATCGACAGACATACCTATACAAGATTCTGCGTCCTTGAGTTTTATGTAAAGGATTGCGATGACGGAGTCCATATACTTGAGGCTTTCAGGCACGGACGCATGAGGATAGAATATGACGGCGAGCTATATACCGAAAGCCAGTTTATGGCTCTTCCGTTCCTTAAAATGATTCCATGGGGAGCTAAAAGAAGCGCAGTATTTGCCTACGGCAATCCTTCAGATCAGGACTGCATAAACTGCCTTGCCAATGAAGAATCCCCCAAAGACGGCAGGGTTGCCGGATATATGAAAGAGATAGTTGAAACAAAGGACAGAGCCCAGTACGAGGGCATAAGGACCTATGCATCTACCGTTACCCTCCTTGAAATATTATCGGAAAAACCCGATACCTTTGAGGAAAGGCTCGGATATCAGACAACTGAGATATTCTTCATAGAGATGCTCCTTCTTCGCCACGCTTCAACTGATAATATCGAGCACAAGCTCTTTAGAGTCGCCGACGATATTCGTGATGATAAGCTTAAATCAAAGGAAGCAAAGGCAAAGCTTGAGGCCATACATGAGGATCTATCCCAGGCCATACAGTTTACAGGGACAAATCATTACTGCTGGCCCACAGTGCAAAGATCCGTCGAAGTCCTAAGCCAGGATTTCAATCTTGAAGGCATCGAAAAAAGATATGATGAAGCTGAGAATGTGCTCGAGGATATGATAGATGCCATTCAGAGGCAGGAACAAAAGACCGAAGACAAGATCAAAAACAGCTTCCTTATCATATTGACTGCCATGTCTACTTTCAGCACTGTTGATTCAGCACTTCAGGATATACTTGAAGCAAGCAACACATATATCGCTGCCATTGTAAGCGTTGCAGCCGTATATCTTGTTTACAGGCTCATAAGAAAGAGAACAGAAAAGTAGTATATATTTTTAGTTGCAATAGAAAAACGCCGCTTTTAAAGCGGCGTTTTGCATATATGGCTTTAGTATCTTTCTACCGGTATATCCAGCATGTGGGAAAGGATTTCAAGCTCTTCTGCTACATCTGCAAAGACTACTGTGAAATGGGGCTCCCATCCGTTTTCTACTGCATCATATACAAGCTTTTCTGCGCTGTTTTCAGTCCTTACTACCATTGAAGTTCCAAGGAACTGCTGAGGCATGTCAAGAGCTTCTCCTCTTGCAATAAAGCTTCTGAAGGTTCCGTCAGGCTCCCTGCCTATGCGGAATATGGTCACCTTATCGCAGGGTTTGCATCCGAATTCAAGAGTAGGTCCTATCTTTCTGTTGCAATGAACTCCGGCGCAGGCTCCTGTATCTTCTCTTGCAAGAGAGCATGCGGCCGTTCCGCAGTGCCAGAAATACAGGGTGTTATCTTCTTCGTTAAGGGATACAGGATCTCCGAAGAATACAGGATTTCCTGAAAGCTCCATTCCCATATACATTGAAAGGGCTCCGTAGGTATCTGCTTCGCATGCTGCGGCAATGCCCATGTCGTTGAGCATACCGAGAACCGTGCAGACAGGAGTTCCGAAAGCTGTAAAGAAGTCCGGCCAGCATCTTGAGGAGATTGTTCCTATGCCGTTTTCCCTGATGTACTCATCATAGGCTTTATACAGCCTTGCGAAGTCGAGGAGATTTCTTTCAGGCGTTTTCTCAAGTCCGTTTACGGATTTCATTGCCTTGTTAAGGTATACGGCGCATTCTTCGTCTGTATATGATTTGGCTCTATCGATGAGCTCCCTTGCTTCTATGGATTCGGTCCTTACGCCGAACTGGTACTGCATATCGCTGTCAAGTGCTCTTCCAAAGCCAAAGCCCTGAGGGGTATGACCGATCTGGCAGATCTTAAGCTCTCCCAATGCCTTCTTTAGCTTTGCTGCTTTGTATACGGCATTTATCTTTCTTTGTACCTGTTCTTCATTTGCAGCTCCGTATATGTATTCAAAGCCTTTGCCGAACTGTCTCATCATGTTGGCCGCAGAGAAAGCTCCCGTAAGGGAATTAAGTCTTAGCCTTCCGCCGTCTATGACTGGTTCTCTTACGGTCCAAAGAAGTATGGACGCACTTGGGAATCTTCTTAATACTTCCTGGCAAAAAGCTCCGTTTGCAAAGGTTATATCCTGGAAAACTACAAGATCGGGATCCTTTCCTTCAAGGAATTTTTCAAGAAGATCCATTCCAAGGAGCATTTCATCAGGAACCAATACATCGGGATCTACGCTTCTTAAAAGGTCTATTGATTTTTCAAATTCCTTTTGAGCGCTTTCAAGATGAAAGGTCGGTGCTCCTACAGGAACATAAATTGATTGAAACTTTTTCATTTTTTATCCTCTATTAATAAAATAACTGTTTATTCGGTCCTGTTACACCCGCATAGGCTCCCTGGGATACAAGGGGCTCTCTTTCCGGATGGCAGATGACCCATTTTGATCTCTTAAGAAGAAGTTTGGCTTCCGCGTCGCCGCAGTCTATGAGATGATTTCTTTCATTTTTCTCTTCATCCTCAAGTTCGGAGTTGACTCCTCTTTGAAGTATGACCACTCCCTTAAAGCCTTCATCACTTACCTTTAGAGGTGAGAGGTGAAGAGTGTTTCCGTACATCTCAAGTACGGTTCCTTCTGGAATATAGAAGACTTCAGCCTGAGATATATCATAGCTTAAGCTTCCGTCTTTATGGCGGCATATATCACCGCTGTGACCAAGGACAAGCATTAAGTCTGTTACTGCCACATTTATTTCCGATGATTTGTGATATTCAAATCCGTTGTAGGTATCGTTTCTTCCGTTGCAGTAGCCTGCCTGAATAGGCATTCCGCCGTAAAAGACGGTTGATAGGGTCTTTACTACCGGATCTTCTTCCATTTTCTCATCGGATGCGATGTAGATATTTCCTGAATCGGGAACGGGCGTATGCTCCTTCATATATGAGATGAGCCCTGATACATCATATCCCTTTATTACTCTTCCGTAGGAGCGGAATCTCTCATCAAATACTGAAAGAATGGGCACATCGTTGACATCGTTTAAAAGCTTTAATTTGTCCATAAGCTTTATTTTTCTCCTTCTGCTCTTACGACCTTGATGCTGGCAGAAAAGTCTTCTTTTCCAAGTCCCATTTCCAGGGCTTTGTCGTAGACTCTTACGGCATTTTCTTCTCCTGGCATCTTGAATCCGACTTCCTTTGCCATGTTGAGGCAGATGTGAACGTCTTTATGCTCGTTCTCTATGGAGAAGGCTGTTGTGTAGTCCTCTCTTGAAATGCTGTCCTTCTTTGAATCAAGATACCAGTTTCCTGCGCCGCCGTAGGATATGGCCTTTGCAAAGGTAAGAATGTCTATGCCGTACTTTGAAGCAAGGGTTGATGTTTCGGTGACACCGTTTTGTATCTGGGATACGAGGGCATTGTGGCAGATTTTCATGACAAGGCCCTTGCCGTTATCTCCCATTCTGATGATGTTTTCTCCCATGTAGGAGAGAATGGGGACTGCTTTTTGGCAGTCTTCTTCACTTCCGCCCATGTAGATTCCAAGCTGGCCTGCAATGGCTGCAGGTTTGCTCTTTACTACAGGTGCATCCATGAAGTGTCCGCCCTTTGCCTTGACCATACTTGCTATTTCAACAGAAACGGAAGGATCTATGGTGGACATATCTATGCAAAGCTTAGTCTCATTTACGGCAGGAAGGACGCTCTCGTAAACTGAGCGGGAATGTTCACTCTTTGGGACCATGGTAATGAAGATATCTGCATTTTCCATTACTTCAAGGGCGCTGCCGCATGCTGTTCCGCCAAGTGCTGCAAGCTTATCTACTTTTTCCTTTACTACATCGAAAACAAATACTTTGTCATCGTGTTTTTTGATGATGTTCTCGCACATGGATTCTCCCATGATGCCGAGACCTACAAAACCAATTTTCATTTTATTGTCTCCATGTTTTCCTTAAAAAGCAGCCGACCATACTTTGATCGGCTGCAAAGGATATTTTAATTATTCTTTCTTTATTCTTTTGCTGTATTGTCCCATGCATCGCGGAAGGTGCCAAGGCCCTGTACCGTATATGGGTGCTTAATGGAATCCTTGTACACATCAAGACCGCAGGTAACGATATCGCATCCTGCAACTGCGCAATCTGCAATCTGCTTCGGAGTTCTTATTGCAGCTGCGATGATCTGTGTGTTTCCGTAATATCCGTATTTTTTATATATGTCTACGATATCCTGGATATATTTCTTGCAATCTTCTCCGTTTGATTCCTTCCATCCGATGAAGGGGGATACAAAGAGGCATCCTGCCTTTGCGGGAAGTATGGCCTGTGCCGGTGAAAATACGAGGGTAAGGTTTGTTCTGATGCCTTCCTTTTCCAGTATCCTTGCAGCCTTAAGGCCTCCGTAAACGGATGGGATCTTTATTACGAAGCAGGGTGAAACGGAACTGATCTCTCTTGCCATGGGAAGGATCTTATCGCAGTCTTCAAGCCATGGGTCGATCTCCACAGATACGGGGAAGTCCTTCCAGCTCTTGAATCCCTGATCTTCAGTCCATTTGGCAATGTCTTCGATGGCTTTTCTAAAAGGCTTGCCTGAGTTCATGATGTGCTTGGGGTTTGTGGTTACACCGTCAATGCCAAGGTACTCATAGGCTTCCTTGATCTCATCCATCTTAGCGCTGTCTAAAAAGTATTTCATTATATATATCTCCTTTTTGCTGCTGTATGCAGCAGGTAATTATATCACTTAAAGCTGAGTCCGTTGCTCTCTTTCCAAAGATCTTCATATTTAAATCCGGTAACTTCTTCGCATACCTTCTTTTCTTCTTCGGTGATTTCGGAAAGCTCTTCGCCTCTTCTTCTTGCTGTCTCTTTTCTTACTATATCGAATTCTCTCTTTGTTACAGGGAATTTAGCAGTTACGAGCCATGTAAGAGCAAGGAGTACTATCTGTGCAAATACATATACGTAAGCTATGCCTTTCTGTGTGGAGGCTGCCTGTCTTAATCCCTGAACTGCCAGGTTTTCATCATATCCTACCATGGTGAGGAGTACGCCGATGAGTGCGGAAGAAATACCTGCGGAGATCTTTCTTGCAAAGGTTGCCATACCGGAGCAGGTGCCGGGGCGATTTACGGTCGTGATAAGCTCATCTACGTCTGAGAGGTCTGCAAGTATTGCATAGATGGTAGTAGATGTTCCTGCCATGCCAAGTCCTATGACGAAGGAAAGGGCGAGAATGATGGTAAAGTTGGCTCCCTCATAGGAGAAGAAGATCATTGCAAGGGTTGCAACCATTCTGATAGGGGTTCCTACCAAGATTGGGATTTTCTTTGATGTCTTTGCCATTATGGGTCCAAAGAGTATCATAACGAGGAACTGTGCTACGAGGAGCACTCCCAGGAGTATGGTGAAGTTTCCGCCGCCGTAGGCATTGAGTACATCGTCTATGTAGTAGACTGCAAGGCCTGTGATGAAGTCTGCAGCGCACTGTCCGAAGATGAATATGGCTATGAAGAGCCTGAAAGAACGGTTTCTAAAGACTGTGAAGCTCTGTGTAAAGGTTTCTCCCATGGAGATCTTCTTTGCAGGTTTGTGGTTTTCCCAGGTTCCCAGGAAGGTGGCAAGGATAGATACAAAGAATATTACTGCAAAGATAAGGGCAACTCTTAAGTACTGA
>CAZALQ010000025.1:723-3185 GCA_964485605.1 uncultured Oscillospiraceae bacterium | reverse complement strand
GGTGTTGTCCTTGATCATGAGAGTCGGGACAAGTCCTGCTATGATGGCTCCAAAGGATGAGAATATCATTCTTACGGATGAGAACTTTGCTCTGAGTGTATAGTCGCTTACCATATCCGGAAGAAGTCCGTTGTAAGGAACCATGACGATGGTAAAGCCTGTGGAGAAGAGCATGTACATGAGCATGTAGAAAATGAACTGTCCGGTGCTTCCTCCTGCATAGAAGGGTATCCACATGATTACGAAGGTAAGGGCAGATACTATGGATCCTACCAGTATCCAAAATCTCTTCGGTCCGAACTTTGATGCGGTGCGGTCTGCAATATTTCCCATCATCGGGTCTGTGATTGCATCCCAAATTTTTCCCACGAGAGGAATAATACCTGCAAGGGCAGGGGCCATGCCAAGAGACTTGGTTAAGAATACAGTATAGAATGTACTGATGACTACGAAAGCTCCGCCTCCGTAGATGTCGCATGCTCCGTATGCAAATCTGGAAGCAGCCTTGTTTTCTCTCGATGCGTTAGTATTCATCGAATCCTCCTTTTATATTTACTTATCTATATTTACAGAATTTATTATCCTGTCTTTAACTTCACTTGCCTTCCTGACGAATACGGGAGGAACTCCTATGGGAGCATCTACGTTGTGATATCCTCCTTTATATTCCTTGCCGGTGAAGACATGTACCCATTCGTCCTTTGGAAGGTATACTCTCCTTGATAGGCTTCCTTTTTTAAGTATGGGCGCTACCAGTATGTCTCTTCCTAAGAGATATTCATCCTTCATTCTCAGAGTTTCAGGCTCGTCATAGTGGTAGAAGAGGGGCCTTACGGAAGGATGTCCTGTCTCGTTATATTCCTTTGCAAGGCTTTCTATATACCAGCCTATGCCTGCATATATCTTTGACATTCTGGCGGCCTGTTTTAAGAGAGCCTCCGAAGAGTCAAACTGCACGTTTCTTGAAGGCTGATTTCCTTCGTGATACCTCATAAGAGGAGTGAATGCATCTATCTCCATCCATCTTAAGAGGAGTTCTTCTTCTCTCGTCATCCTCATGACTGTGGTGTATCCGCCTACATCGGAATGGCTGAGGCCAAAACCTGAAAGGGACATGGAGAGTGTTGCCGTTATGACAGACGGAAGTCCGTCATCTACGGACCAGTCTACGTGCTGGTCTCCGGTCCACATCATGGGGGAGAAGGCTGCAGTCTTTGTGTATCCGGCTCTTGTAAAGAAGAATACTTCTCCTTCTTTTCCTCTTTCTTCTATGGCTTCCTTATTGAGCTTTGCCCAGATTTCAGGCCACAGGTTGTGCATTACAAAGGGGTCTTCTCCTGATGAAAGGACTGAGTCTACGGGAAGGTATTCGCCGAAGTCTGCCATCCATCCTCCCATGCCTATGTCTATCATGTTCTTTTGTATTATGGATTTATACCAGTCGTAGGCGTCCTTGTTGGTAAGGTCTATCATGGCAGCCGGGAAGGTGGTGATGGTGACAAGGTAGTCTTTTCCTTCCTTATCCTTTACGCACCAGCCCTTTTCGGATGCATATTTATATAGCTCTCCTTCAAGTGCCATAAATGGATTTATATATCCAAGGAAGCGTATTCCCTGGGATTTCCATTCTTCTATCTTTTCTTTAAGTCCCGGATAGAGATTATCATCTGCCTGCCAGTTCCACATGACCTGGTAGCCAAAACCTGTGACTCTGCACCCGCACCAGTCCTGAGACCAGATGCCGGAGATCTTTGCTCCGGCGTCCTTGGCTGCTTTTATCTTTTTGTCTATTACCGCGGGACCGCCCTGAACGGCAAATATGGCTCCGTCATATATCCATGACGGGAGAGCCCAGCCTCTTCCTCCAAGCTCCGTCAGATTTTCTGACAGCTCTTCAAAGTTTTGGCATTGCTTTATATATATGACAGGAGCTTCCTGCGTATATATGACAGTCCTGTCATCTTTTGAAAAATCGAAGCTTGCAAAGGTTGATATGTTTAAGTGGACAAAATATTTTTTACTTGAAACATAGGTAGGTGCAACGCAGTAGGATTCATAGTTTCTGAAAGGAAGGGTAAAGTTTGGTCTCTTTCCTAGGAGGGTCTCTCTTATGAGCTTATCTCCGATCCTTTGGGTATTCTGATGCTCCGCTACAAAGATGCGGACCTTTTCTCCCTTAAGGTCGAATTTGGAATAGGTCTCTCCGCAGCCGTAAATGCATTCATCGGAGTAGGCTGGAATGGTTACCCAAAATCTGTTTATGCCCTTTCCCTGAATGTCGCTTCCCTTTTCATCGCAATAACTGATCCTGATAAAACCTGAATCTTCACTGACGAAGAGGTAGTGTTTTTTATTTCCTTTTGGATCTTTGAATTCGAGGAGATATCCTCCGTCAATTTCCTTTTCAGATAATTTGATAAGAGATCTTCTTTCGGAGATTTTCTGCCTGTATGAGAAATGTC
>CAZALQ010000025.1:0-708 GCA_964485605.1 uncultured Oscillospiraceae bacterium | reverse complement strand
TTCAATAGAGTTTTTAAGAGAGATGTCCATAAAACCTCCTATGAAGTTACAGATAATATACAACTATATAATTATATTAAATATGTAAGGTTCTGACAAGGCGAATAGAAGGTGCTCATGGCCCATTTTTTGTATTTCAGCTTGTTGGCAAGTAGGAAACAGGGGAATATAATGGGAATGGTGAAAGATATGAAAGAACAATTTACAAGGACAAATATGCTTCTTGGAGAAGAAGCGATGAATAAGATATTTAAAAGCCGCGTCGCCGTCTTCGGCATCGGCGGTGTAGGCGGATATGTGACAGAGTCTTTGGCTAGAACGGGTATAGGGCATCTTGATCTTATCGATTCGGATAAGGTGGATATTACTAATTTAAACCGCCAGATCATTGCTCTTCACAGCACCGTCGGAAGATACAAGACAGAAGTTGCAAAAGAAAGAATCTCAGATATTAATCCTGATTGCGATGTAAGGATATACAATCTGTTCTTTTCCGAGGAAACTAAGCCTGATTTTGACTTTTCTTCATATGACTATATCGTAGATGCCATAGACAGTGAGGAAAGCAAGCTCCTTCTCATAAAGAGTGCAAAGGAAGCCGGCGTTCCCATTATTTCGGCCATGGGTGCCGGAAACAAGATGGAGGCATCCATGCTCGAGGTAGCCGATATATCAAAAACTTCCGTATGCCCCCTTGCAAGGGTCATG
>CAZALQ010000024.1:0-14324 GCA_964485605.1 uncultured Oscillospiraceae bacterium | reverse complement strand
TTAAAATCTCAAAATCCTGATATCAAGATAGTAGCCCTCGAGCCTGAAGACTCCCCTGTCCTTTCTGAAGGAAGAGCGGGATCTCATAAGATCCAGGGCATAGGAGCAGGATTTGTGCCGGAGGTCCTCAATACGAATATTTATGATGAAGTATTTAAAGCCCCTGCTCAGGATGCCTTTGATACGGCAAAGCTCCTTGCAAGAAAAGAAGGAATTTCCGTCGGCATCTCATCAGGCGCTGCTTTATTCGGAGCCATAACTCTTGCAAAAAGGTCTGAAAACAAAGGCAAAACCATAGTTGCTTTACTTCCGGACAGCGGAGACAGATACTACTCTACTCCCCTGTTTAGTGAAGAATAATATTGCTCGTTTTCTTAAGCAAAGATCCCGGTCTGCTGTCCATGCAGCAAATCGGGATCTTTCTTTTCTTAATTCATAGCGTACTTTTGTACTAAATCCTACGACTCTTTTGCCGTTTCAGGTTGCAGATGCTTAAGAATACTTTTGTTTATTCTTTCCTCCAGGTTGTGAAGCTGTATGATTTCCTCTTCTGTAAATTCAGAAAAACATATTGCATCCACATCCTTATCAAGCTGCTGAAGTTCTTTTGTTAATTGAGGTGCATGGAAAGAGAAACGTTCATTTCTTGCAATGGGTTGTTCGCGTTTTACAAGACCATCCGAAAGAAGCCTTGCTAAAGCTATAATAACAGAGGTCTTCCCCATTCCGGTCAAAAGACATAAATTATCAAGACTGCAAGGCTCTTTTCTTTTTTCCATACAGTAAAGAAGTTTTATTCTGCTTTCGTCCATACCATATTTCCGTCCAAGAGTCTCCAGATATCTTTCCAAAAGCCTGGTTTCAAGAATTGCGCTCCTCATGGGAAACACAGATCCCATCTCTTCTGAAAGCGCCTCCAAATCCAATCCTTCGTTAAGTTTCTTAGTTCCGGGTGTAAAAGGAAGAGCCAGGCTATCATGGCTTACAGCCAGCAGATAACCGTAAATAACAGGAAGTCTCTCCTGGTATGCAGGGGCATCAAAGGTCTTCTTAAAAAATTCATTATAATAGCCGATGACGCTCTTCTTCATTTTCACGGTAGCACTCAAATTAAGACTTTGATCAACCAATGAACCCCTTGTATATTGATAGTAGTAAACCGGAGCCTTCAGAATTGCTATAGTCTTGGTATGGAGGAGATATTCAAGGTTGAAAATCATATCTTCGCTGTAGCTGATATTCTCATCCATGTGTATTTCGTAACGGTCAATGATGTCCTTCCTATATAACTTGTTCCACAAAACTCCGTAATAAAGGTCTGCAGGAGCAAGCATCATTGCATTGGCATATTGCTTAAGGGAAAGGGCACCGCTCATTTCAATGGATCCCTTTTCCGAAACATTTCCGTCCACGACACGGTAGAAATCACCTACTGTAAGCTCTGCCGATTTTGCTTCCATCTCCCTTACCAACAGCTTGGTAGCATCCATTGGAAGCCAATCATCGATATCTGCAAATTGTATATATACTCCGGTGGCTTTCGAAAGTCCCATATTTCTAGCAGATGAGACCCCTCCGTTTTCTTTGTGAATCGCCTTAACTCTGCTATCTGCAGCAGCAATATCCTGAATAACATTCCAAGAATTATCACGGCTCCCGTCATCGACAAAAATGAGTTCAAGCTCCGGATAATCCTGATTCAGAATACTGTCTGCGCAGCGTTTTATATTTTTCTCACCGTTATATACAGGTACTATAATACTGACCTTCTCCATATATTACTCCTTCTTAAACAGGACAAACTTTTCAAGGGGAAACAGCACTGCCACCTGCACTAGTCCTGCAGCCATAGCCGCAATGGTTCTTCCGAGCACTGCCAATGCAGTTGCAGCCAATTTTGCAGTGATAAACCCTTGAAGCCAAGTTGAAAAGAGAATAAGCATAGTTAAAATTATCAAGTAGGCAGCAAGTCCGCCATTGCTTCCCTTTCCGCGGAATGTTGTTCTCATATTCATGAAATAACCGTAAATATTGGCTATAAAATTTGATAAAAAGAAAGGAAGTACATACCCCCAGGTTACAACGCCCTCAACAACATAAGGCGACGGGCCATCAAAAAGAGTCTCCGGCCTAAATACAGTACGCAAAAAAGGCGGAAGTATTGTATTAAATCCATCGAACAACAATGGCAGCAAATTGGCAAGAATAAGCTGCAGCAGTGTGATACTAAAGGAAACCATATTAAACTTTATGAACTGCCATAAAGTATTGTCACCATAGCGAGCATCAAATTTTTTCAGCATAGACATATTAAATACCCTATTCTAAAGGATCTCTATCATATGACTCATCGTGGTCATATTCGCCATACTCACACCCAATGTGAGTAGCCTCGATTTCATCAATGAGTATGAGCTTTCCGTTTTGTCGGTCATATAGCTTTACAGATCCAAACCCGTTTCCACCGTTCCAAAGGCGTCTATGACGCCTGCTTCCGTCAGGTGCCTCATAATTAATAAGCAGCATGTCTTTCTTTAGACAGTGAACTTCTGTTTCCATGGCAGCATGAATATTATCCTGCCTTATATGCCAGATAACCTCTTCATCAAGTTCCTCAAATGAGAAAGTTGTTTTTACCATCAGGTGAAGCTTTGAAA
Organism: uncultured Oscillospiraceae bacterium; assembly: GCA_964485605.1. Taxonomy (GTDB): domain Bacteria; phylum Bacillota; class Clostridia; order Peptostreptococcales; family Anaerovoracaceae; genus RUG13409. The sequence continues at coordinate 11,667 of CAZALQ010000024.1, read as the reverse complement.
AATTGAAATCGTACTCCTTGCCCTCGTAATAGAACACTCCAAGAAGTCTGCGGTCAAGGGGCACAAAATAAATCTTCGGTCTGCCTCCGCCGATATCGAAAACACTGTTTTGAAGTTTATGCCCTGTCTTTTTACTGGTTAGACAATTTGAAGATAACCAAACCCACGGAGTGGTAAAATCCCTACCCCAGTTTTTATCAGCATAACCATAGCAAAGACTCGGTGTAACCGTATATTTTCTCCCGTTAAAGGTAACACTTCCGCTATATGCAGTCTTCATGCCTTCTGCGTGCCAATACATGGCGAAGGCTTCCGCATCCCTTAAGGGTTTACTGGCTCCGTAGCCTACATTAAAAGCAATTTGCTTATCTATCGTAAGATCCCAAGTCATTTCTCCGGCATCACACATCCATTCCGGATGTGCTTCAGCTTCTTCGGGCATGATAGAAACACTTCCCTTTAATGATGTCTCGCAAGCAAGACAATCGGAGGCTTCAATCAGGTAAGGGGCATCTTTATGCATCTTAACATCTTTCCAGGCAAAAAAACGATGCAATTGGCAAGCATCTTCTCCCCAAGTACCAACCTTTACCATAAGATAGGAGGGCTTTTTCCCTGCCTCCTTATTTTCAGGTAATTGTCCAAACACAGGATCTTTTTCCGCCAAGGCCGGGTTGCAGACAAAAAACTCAATAAAAAACGGCTTATCTTCTCCTGTCTCTATATCCTGTGCAGTAAAAGAATGCCACCACCAATCGTAACCATGGTGAGCTAAAGGACCATTTAACATACAAGCGTCCCTTTTTATATCATGATGATTAAACATAATTTTTTCCCTTTATTTTTGTTAACAATAACATATTCTTTATTGCAGTGAAGGATTATAGCACTAAAGAAAAAAAGCGTCAAAAAACAGGAACAAAAAAGCCGCTATACATCCATGCCCAAAGCCATAGGATTCAGCGGCTCCCATAAAAATACAATAGTTAATTAAGACTCATTTACAAGCTTGCCTGTCATATATTCAGGAACCAGTGTAAACATCAATGTTCCCGGCCCTGACTTATCAAGTTCATGCTGTATATACTTTTCATCGCTTGTGAACTTGTAGCTAAGTTCCCTTGCGATCTTATATACAGTTTCCTGATCTTCAACAAATTCTATCTTTCCGAATACTATTACAGAGCGTATATTAAGAGCCCATTCTCCGAATTCTCTGTATCCTCCGTCATACACACAAAAGGATGCTTTAGGACATCTTTTTATAGCATCGATCTTGTAGCCCTTCTTCCCGCCGTGGAAATATATCTTTCCGTCTTCAGGGTTATAGTAATGATTGATGGGAACTCCATAAGGATAGCCGTCATCACCCATCAAAGACAGAACTCCCCTCAGCTCATTTCTGAGAACTTCAATGCACTCATCCTCAGATATCTGCTGCTTAAATCTCGTCATCTTGCGGAAGGTCTTTGCTTCCGGTGCCTTTTCCTTAGAAACCTTTATTTCCTCAGTATCAAAGTACTCTTCTGAACCATTTTCTTCAAAATAGTCCATTATCCTTTTTCCGCAATGAGGGCAATATTCCTCACTTCCGGTTCTGAGTGATTGTCCGCAGTAGGGACACACACAATAAGCGATTGCAATAATCGCGCCTGCAATCATCGCAATAACTCCTAAACCGATTCCTATTTTATTGCCTGTAGAGGCGGTAACCGTGACCCCGATCAACCATCCCAAAATAATGATACCTACGGATAGGATAGTTGCGCTGCCGGGTTTTAATTTCTTTTTCATGTCAGCCCTCAATTCTGAAACAGTTCTGTGGAGTAATATCTGTCTCCGCTGTCCGGAAGAATGGCAACGATGGTCTTTCCTTCATTTTCAGGGCGCTTTGCCAGAGCAATGGCACCGCATAGAGCTGCACCTGAAGAAATACCTACAGATATACCCTCCTTCTTTGCAAGAAGCTTTGCGGCATAGATCGAATCTTTTCCGGATGCTTCAAATACCTCATCGTATACGGTTCTGTCCAAAACCTCAGGAACAAAGTTTGCTCCTATTCCCTGAATGGGATGCGGTCCGGAAACTCCCTTTGACAAAAGGGGCGAATCTTCAGGTTCAAGTGCAACGACCCAAAGATTTGGGTTCTTTGTCTTAAGATAGGTCCCGGCTCCTGTTAGAGTTCCGCCTGTACCTACGCCTGCAATGAAGATATCCACATTTCCCTCTGTGTCTTCCCATATTTCAGGACCTGTTGTATCCCAGTGGGCCTTTGGATTTGCCGGATTATCAAATTGGCCTGCTATGATGCTTCCGGGTATCTCCTTTAAGAGCTCATTTGCCTTATCTATGGAGCCCTGCATACCCTTTGAACCCTCCGTAAGAACTATCTCTGCGCCGTAGGCTTTGAGTATATTTCTTCTCTCTTCGCTCATGGTCTCCGGCATGGTGAGTATCACTCTGTATCCTTTGGATGCTGCTATGGCGGCAAGGCCTATGCCCGTATTTCCCGATGTCGGTTCTATTATAACAGAAGACTCCTTAAGAAGGCCCTTCTTTTCCGCATCTTCAATCATGGCCTTTGCGACTCTGTCCTTAATGCTTCCTGCCGGGTTTAAATACTCAAGCTTAACGAGGATTCTTGCCTTGAGGCCAAGCTCTTTTTCTATATTGACAACCTCCATAAGAGGGGTATTTCCTATGAACTCAGTTACACTTTTATACACACGTCCCATAAATATGCCTCCTAATCATTTTTCTAACATTTTCCTAAATATATTATACATATGTCCAATTAATATAGCAATAATATTTTGGTATATACCCATACATTCAGGAATATTTATGCTATATTATCCTTTGGAATTTGAATATTTAGTTTTACGGTGAATAATAATGAACGAAAAAAGTAAAAAGAGAGGTGCAGGAAAAGTGTTTTGGAGAATACTGTTTTTCTTGCTGATAATTCTTTATCTGGCTGTATTGGAACTGGGAAAGAACACTCTTCTTGGATGGGGACTTGCTGTCATAGCAGCAGTTTCTTTCTACATCTTAAGAGCCTCAAAGCTGGCATCATCCGGCCTTGGCCTTAGATTTCTTTCATGGATAGGGCTCTTTGCTGTATGTGCCCTAATCTTCTTTGTGTCAAAGCCTCCTGTAAAAGCTGTCCCTGCAGCTGAAGGAAAAAATCTTGAAAAGAGCCAAATCATTACCGTGGCTCAAGGCGATGTTCAAGGCGTTGTAACAAAGGACGGAAAAGTCGAAGTCTATACAGGTATCCCCTATGCAAAGGCTCCTGTGGGAGATCTCCGCTGGAAGGAGCCTCAGGCGCCGGATCCATGGGAAGGAGTCCTTACAGCAGACCACTTTAAGCCCATGTCTATGCAGACAAGAAACTCAGTCATTTATGACTCCCTTGCTCAGATAATCGGATACCATGATTACAAGATATCCTTAAATGATAATTACGTAACACCGGTAAGCGAGGATTCCCTTTACCTTAATGTTTGGAAACCGGAAGGAAAGGATTTAAAGGATCTTCCCGTACTTGTATATATACACGGCGGTTCCCTTCAGACAGGACAGCCCTGGTATCAGGACTATAGGGGCGAAACTCTCGCAAAAGAAGGAATAGTAGTCGTCAACTTTGCATACAGGCTCGGAATCTTCGGATTCTTTGCGGACCCTGAGCTTGCAAAGGAATCTCCCAACGGAACTACAGGCAACTACGGCCTATTAGACCAGATCGCAGCGCTAAAATGGGTCCAGGATAATATATCCGCCTTTGGAGGAGACCCGAACAACGTAACCGTCGCAGGCGAATCTGCAGGCTCTGCCTGCGTAAGCGCTCTTTGCACATCACCCCTTGCAAAAGGCCTATTCAGAAGAGTGCTTCTCGAAAGCTCCACAGTATCGGCTCCAAGACCTGCCCATTCCTTCAGGCTCCTTGACAGCGCTTTTAAAGCAGCTGAAAACACAAAGGAGCGCATGGGAGCTGCTACCATCGAAGAGTTAAGAGCCCTTCCTGCAGAAAAGATCGTAGGAGAGCTTTCCATACATCACCACATGACAGTAGATGGTTATGTGCTTACCGAAACTCCCTATGAATCATACAAAAAGGGAATCCACAATGAAGAAGCTCAGCTTCAGGGATTCAACAGAGAAGAAGCTGCTCCCTTTATACTCTTCAGTCAGGGCAGTATGAAAAATTACGAAGACAGGATCAGAAGATCCTTTGGGGATTATGCAGATGAAGTTTTAAAGCTCTACCCATCTACGACCGATGAAGAAGCAAAGAGAAACTGGGCTGATATAGATACCGTTCTTCTCTTTACCTACGGACACTTCTGCCTTGGACGCCAGGCACAGGAAAATGACATCCCCTGCTACATGTATCACTTCACAAAAGAAAACGGAAGGCTCGGTTCATGGCACAGCGGAGAGGAGGTTTATCTTTACGGAAATATTCCGGATGATTCAAAGCTCTATGATGAGGTCGACAGAGAATTAAGCCGCCAGTTTGTTCAATATGTTTTAAACTATGTAAAGACCGGAAATCCAAACGGTCAAGGCCTTAAGGAATGGCCTCTTTCAGATGGAGGAACCAAGGTCCTCGAGCTCGGAGACGAAGTAAAGGTTACAGACGCTCCGTACCAAGACTTGTACGAAATACTCGATAAAGTTCATAACTTCTAATAAAAAAGCCCTTTCCTCTTAAAAAGGAAAGGGCCTTTTTCTTTCTATCCTTTAGTTGTTTCCGACCATCACAATTCGTCCCTGTCCGGTGGGCTCAGAATATTCAGGCCCTATTTCTCCGCCCAAGATATCCTGGATATATGTGATAAGCATTTGATTATCAAGCATTACGCATTCCTGGAGAAGCTCTGCTCCGTCAAAGGCCGTATTGCCGTCTCCGTGGCCTGTGAGGAAATAGTCGGTTCCTGCTACAGTATACAGTTTCTCAGGGTCTATGGGCTCGCCTCCGACCATTACATTCCTTACCCTTCTTTCGCCTTCCACTCCTGCAAAGAGGCCGTTGTCAGTTACCGTGCAGCTGCTTGGAATTGATATGTCTATCTCGTAGCTAAGACCTGAAACCTGAAGGAAACTTCCAAACTCTCCCGGAATAGAATGGGCACCCCATTCAAGTGCATCTAAGATTTGCTGACCTGTGGCTCTGATTACAGACAGCTGATTTCCAAAGGGAAGTACGGCTATGACATTGCCGTAGGTAATGTCTCCCTCCTTGATGCTGACTCTTAGGCCGCCACCGCCTATGAGCGCAATATCTGTTTCACCTATGGTCCTTGCAGCATCTGCGCAAAAATCTCCAAGGTTTGTTTCTGCTCTTCTTACCATTCTGACAGGAAGTCCTGTCTCAACATTGATCTCTAAAGGATCGTTTATTGTAAGCTCCACACCTGTATGTGCAATTACTACATTGAGCTTTTCTTCATTGGTAGCGATAGTCTCATCGACCTTTTCCCTTATCTCGTTATCTACGCCAATAAGTGTTGGAAGTGACGATTTATTAGGCCAGCTCCAAATCCCCGTTTCCACCACCTTCTTATCGGCAGAAATGCGGCTGTATCCAATGTATGCGAGCTTTGTACCGCAGGCTGAGCGGATGACCTTATCCCCGTCTTTATTGAGCATTTCTACCTGCTGCGTATCGTGGCTGTGACCGTCTAAAAGCACGTCAATGCCGTTTGTATGCTCTATGACATCAGCATAGGTATATGGCTCAAGGGCTGCCTCCATACCAAGGTGACCAAGTACATATACAAGGTCTGCACCTTCTGCTCTTGCTGCATCTACAGCATCCTGAACTGCTGCATAGAAATCTTCACCATCTCTGCCTTCCTTAAACCCGTAAACATAGTTGCCGTTTTCATCTTGAAAATACTTAGGCGTTGAAGATGTTAAAGTCTCAGGTGTAGTGACTCCTACAAAGGCGATCTTCATGCCGGAAACATCCTTTATGATATACCTTGGCAAAACCAGCTCATCCTTGTATGTAAAATTGCAGCTTATATACGGGAACTCAGACTTTTCAACCAGCTCCAAAAAGCGCTCCATACCGTAATCGAATTCATGATTTCCCGGGATTGCCACATCGTATTTCATTTCGTTCATAAGATCGATGATGGCTTCTCCCTTTGAAAGAGTGCCGATTGCATTTCCTTGAATGCTGTCACCGTCATCAACCAGGATCGTGGTATATCCTTGGGCTTCAAGGGAATCCCTTACCTGCTTTAATCCGGCATATCCAAAACCTTCATCTATGCCGCAGTGAACATCGCTTGTATAGAGGATATATACTTCGCCGTTCTTCTCTGCCGGCACGGGTGCCTCTTCTTTATTGCCAAGGAACTTGATCCCTATAAACACGCAGGCAATCACCAAAAGAACTGCCTCTATTATGGCTATAACTTTAATGGTTTTATTCATGTACTCTCCTTACTTCTCCCCAAGAAAGAAATCTGAATCTATTAAGCTGATTTGATTATCTGCTTCTGCCTTTTCCATAACAAGGACCATATCAGCATCCACCCTGTTTTCTACGCGAGCAGCTCCCTGCTTTTTCAAAAGCAGATTAATATATTCATCTAAGTTAAACCTTGATATGGTATGGTCAGAAACGGAATAAACGCCGTCCATCCACTGCACTTTGGCAGGGCTGTCATCAAGGCATAATACTCTGTCTTTTACATTGATATATCCGTAGTTCATGGTCCTTGTCTTTGACCTCATATCGCTTTGGAAGAAGCAATTCTTGGGGTCAAAGAGCTTAACATGTGTCCCGATCCTCTTTACTGCCATCACTCCGATAAAGCACTCATCAATGGCTCCGAAGTTTGGTTTTCCTGCATAAAGGTTGATATTAAGCTGTACTTCTGACAGATCGGAATCCAGGTTGACATCGATGTACTCGGCAGCATCGCTGTGGGTTATATCTCCGCTGTGAACAGCAGCATCTACTTTGAAATCCGCATTCCAGCCGATTTCATAATTGTGTCCGTCAAGGCGGTGTGCCTTGCAGTGAAGATCTATATCGACCCTTTCTTTATCATTCCAATAGACAAAGAGCCTTATGCACCTGACCTCATCCGGAATCTTGTAAGCAAGACCGTTCCTTACATATCCTGCCTCATCTCCTTTTGAAAGAAGCATTGAACGTTCTATGGAAAGTCTTCCCTCATCTACATATATCTTCTTACCCTTAAGAGGCGTATCAAGCTTTTCAAGCTTTGAACTTACAGCTTCATAAAGGCAGTCATAAGCCTTATCTTTTGTATCATATTTCCCTATCTGAGTAAGGGCAAATACCAGGGTCTTAAGGGACAAAGAGTCGGAATTTTCAATAAGCTTATTCCTAATTATCTCTTCCTCATATCCAAGGCTTAGGAGCCAGTTGGTCCAGCGAAGAAGCATCCCGGGCCTTTGGGCAATGAAGTCTATGACCTTCTCGTCCTTCTTTGAAAGGAGGGCCTTTGCCTGTCCTTCCCAGCTTGTGAGCTCTCCGTTTCTCAGCATCCTTACAACTTCTTTGTGTCCATCAGAACGGGAGAACCTGTTGTATGACAAATGCTGAAGAACAAGTATTGTTCTTCTTGCCTTCTTTCCGGAAAGGACGACATTGGCCTTCCAATCGGAAACAGGATAGGATTCGATGAGCTTTACGAGGAACTTTTTCTGACCCGTCGAAAGCTTAAAATCGTTTCTTGTAAGGACATAGTCTATGCACTTAAGAACATCTCCTGTGTGCTGGCAAAGCTTTCTTACTAAAGTTAAGGCCAAATCCTTATCGCTCATGTTGAACATGGAATAAAAGACGGGCATGAGTTTTTCTTAAAAGGAATCTCAAAATCTATGCTTTCAGCATCCACATGGAGAAGAGCTTCCCTTACGATTTCAGTTTCCTGAAGGGTTATCTTTTCAGGCTTTCCTAAAAGCTTTTCGAGGGGAAGCCTGTACTCATCCTTTTCATATATGAGCTCCAGGGTCTTTGCCTTAAGCAGAGCATCATCAGGCTCAGTCTTGGGAGTATCCTCCGCTTCCGGAAGCCATCCCTTTTTAACTGTATAATCGATTCCAAACCAGGATGCTATTTCCTCAACGCCGTAGGTACTTTGGTAGTGGCAAAGCTGATGGAAACGAAATATAGCTTCGTCCATTTCCATTACCTGAGTAGGAAAGTTTGGATACATGGGCTTTGCCTTTACATCACTAAGCATGGGCACAAAGTCACTGTAAAAGCTGTCAAGAGAAGGTGATTTCGCAAGAGCAATAATATCCTTTGGCCTTATGCAGTAGCCCAGGTTTTTAAGCTCCTCATTGACAGTCACGGCCTTTACAAGGCCTTCATCGCTTAACTGCGATTGTCCCATCTTTATGACACAAAGTCTTAATTGTTCAAGAAGATTTTTTCTGTACTGATTCATAAAATGCTCCTCCAAAACAAAAAGGCGGATAAAATCCGCCTTAGTCGACCATAAAAACATCCCCTAAAAGGATGAGTCCTTAAGGAAAATGTCAACAAAACGCGGACTATGCAGAACCAAATTGTTTGCGATCGAAAAATAAAAGGAAGGTTCTGTACTCTTTCGAATGTCCGTTTGTAATATTATTGTACCATTTAAATTGTCTGCTAAAAAGTACTTTTTAACAACTATTCGGAGTTAGATTTAAAAAAGATAATATGCTAATCTGTTTATGGAGGAACTTTTAAATGCGTGATAATATTGAAAAAATAACCTTTTCCTCGTACAATAAATACGAGGAAAGGAGTTTAATCATGACTTATACCGTAAGATGTGTATGGGATGAAGAGGCTATGGTATGGATTGCGGAAAGCGATGATATACCGGGACTTGTATTAGAATCACAATCCCTTGATCAGCTAATGAAAAATGTATCACTTGCTGTTCCAGAATTAGTCGAAATGAATAATCTTCCGGTTGTTTCAGAACTGCATTACATCTCTGAAAAAACACAAAGGATTTCTATGTAATGGCAGAATACGAAAAAAAGATAAGAGCTATATTATCCGACAATAACTGCTTATTTATAAGGCACGGGAAAGGTGATCATGATATATGGTATAGTCCTATATCAAATCGAAATATAACTGTTCCGATAACAATCAAATCGCGTCATACTGCAAATGCCATACTAAAGCAAGCCGGAATTAAGTATAAGTTCCTTTAACGAAAAAAAAGCCAGTCTTTTGCTAAAAGACTGGTGTTTTTTGGGATATAGGACAAAACGTGTTGGTGACTAATCCCACGCATTAGGATATTCTCCGGACTTATGAAGTTCATGCCAGACAATAGCATCACCCCAATCAGGGTGGTTCCAGATAGCTTTTCTTGCCTTGTCATCTTCTTGTAGATCTCGGCAATACTTTTATCGCTTGGCATGATATCTAATATCTCAGAAGCAGAAAGCGGCTCTGGCGAGTGCATATAGCACCACCAGAAGACCGCTTTTATTCTTCTCTCAATAGATAGCCCTCTATGCTCTCTGAGCATTGCTCTGAGTCTTGCATTTATGCCTCCCTCTATTAAGTTGTTTGTTGACGGAAGATTATCAATCTGATCCCTTAAGTCTTCATCAAGATATGTAAACATAGTACCTTCTTTTATCAGTTTCAGAATCGATTGCTGCGCCTTGATCAGTCTTTCATGTGTGGGCCTGCTGTTCCCGTTTTCATCGTAAGTTCTTTGGCTTAAGAACCTGTTGTATTTAGCCATCCAATCTATGAATCTATGTATCCATCTATCGATTTCATTCTTCTTTTCTATGTGTAAAAGATCCTTTGAAAGTGCGTATAATTCAATACCTGCAGCTGTTTTAGGCTTGCTTGTTGTATATCTTTTTACCTGGCTGAATACATGAAACACACAACGCTGCAGCTTTGCATGCGGCCATACTTTTCTAAGCGCTTTACCAAAGCCTGTTCCGCCATCTGAAACAACCATTAATGGCTCTGCTATTCGTGATAAAAGTGCTATCCATGCCTTTGATTGTTCGTATCTGCATAGATACCATCCCAGGACATTTTTCTCATCACAGCAGATGAGCACACACGCCTTTCGTCCAAGATAAATGCCGTCCACATACAGCACATCTCTTTTGCCTTCGATTACCGGAGGCAGTGGCCACAGGTCCCAAAACTTTGATGTTTTTCTCCTAAAGGTCCTTCCTTCTCCGGGCATTTCCTTTTGAGTTTTCTTACCAAACAACCAATCTAAAAAGATTTGAAGTTGCTTAGCATCATTATCAAATTCCTGAGTAAATGACAATTCGCATGTTTTACAAAACCATCTCTGGGTACCCGCCTTGGATTTTCCATACTTGATGCAAATACTACTACAAACAGGGCATTTTACTTGTTTCATTGCTTCTTCCTCCGGATTTATTTTTCCAAGGAAGATAAAACATCAATTCAGCCAGTATTTGCAAGGGTCTCGAGACTTTTTACCAACACGTTTTGTCCAACCTTTAACTTCTTTTAAACAATTTAAAATGGCTGTAGCCCTTTATTTTCAAGGGTCACAGCCATTTTTACCAACACGTTTTGTCCTATAAGCCTGTTTTTTTATTGTGCGTGCTGCTAATAAAATTTATGCAATGCCGTTTTCAACGCGCCATGCAGAGTAATCATTAAGTTCGTTTTCGCAAAGCTTTAATGCTACTCCCATTACAGCGATATCATCGATGTATCCAATTACAAATGCCTTATCAGGAATAATATCCCTTCCGACCAAAAGATACATAACTGCTGCAACCATGGTTACGATAACCTTGTTTGAAACATTGGTATATTCCTTCCTGATATATGATCTGATCATTGAGATCATGAGAGGAAGTCTTGCCAGATGCTCTCCTACAGTAGGAACATCCTTAAGCTTTGCCTCGAGCTTTTGAAGGAGCTCTTCAACCTTTGACGGATCCTTAACAAGATCTTCTGCCTGTCCTTTAAGACCGTCAATAACCTCTTTTGCTTTGTCCATGTTGAACTCAGTTGCCATCATTAATCCTCCTTATATTCTTTCTTCAATAAAAAACACTTCCGATGTAGAATTGCTGACCATGACGCTTTCCTGATGGAAAAATACGCAAAGGTCCTTTGCAATTTCCTCTACTATATCCTTATCCGTATTCATTAATGTAAGCACCAAGGTATTCTCTTCTACATAACTTCCGTCATCATGAAAATATCCGCCGCTTACTGTGTTTATGGAAAAAGCTACATGGTAGTTTCTGCACACATCCTTTAGAATCGACATATATCTTTCTGTCGCAAATATCTGCTCATGGCTGTCTGCATCATTAAGTCCTATATATATTTGAGTTTGAGTTGTCTTCTTCATACAATGTCCTCAACCTTGATATTTGCTGTCTTTATTAAATCCTCCGGCGAAAGCTCTATCTGAAAGCCCACCTTTCCCGCGCTTACAAATATCTTTTCTATATCCTCTGCAGTCCTATGTATAAAGGTCTTAAAGGGCTTTTTCATGCCTATGGGAGAACATCCTCCGTGCACATATCCCGTAAGGGGCAAAAGCTCCTTTTGCTTGATCATCTCTATGGATTTTTCGCCTGCAGCCTTGGCTGCCTTTTTCAGGTCAAGCTCTTCCGCAACCGGTATTACAAATACAA
>CAZALQ010000023.1:0-14877 GCA_964485605.1 uncultured Oscillospiraceae bacterium | reverse complement strand
ACTTGTTGTTTTCGTGACCATAGTTTCATTCAATCTCTTTGCTTCTTCAAAAGTCATAATACTGATCCTCTCTGATTTCTTGTTATGGATTCGATTCTGCCAAACACAGTATCGCCTATCTTACTTTAGTATTTGTAAGAGTATAGCACTACATAGTAAATGCATAAAGAAATAAATGGGAAAAGGTTTATATATCGGGTATATCAAATTTTGCAGACGCTGTCTGTAAAATTGGATCTACACTAGATGATAGGAAAGTCAGACAAACAGGAGTTTCTAAAACCAGCAATACATGTTATATTTTTCGGTGAGTATGGTTTTTTTGCTGTTCACCGAAAAATATACTGTATAATTGGGATAATAAAAACAAATAAAGAATTTGCAACCGCCGGTTTACAAAGTGAAAAGTGTGCTTGGTAGAGTGCAACCGACTTTTTAAGTATCATTTAGCCAGAAAACAAGAGATGCAGATGATGCATACGGAAAATATCTGGAGGATGAAACGATGATATTAGCAGACAAAATAATAGAAAACAGAAAAAAGAACGGATGGTCACAGGAAGAGCTGGCAGACATGCTGGATGTATCCAGGCAGTCTGTATCCAAATGGGAAAGCGCTCAGTCAGTGCCTGATATGAAGAAGATACTTCAGTTGGCTCAAGTCTTCGGAGTCAGTACGGATTATCTTTTAAGAGATGATATGGAAGGATCCTTCTCTTCGGAAGCTCCCATTGAGGAAGATTACGAATCCGAAAAGAATGTAATCGTTACAATGGAGGAAGCAAATTCGTTCCTTGCATACAATAAGAAGGCTGCTTCAAGCATCTCCACAGGAGTCATGATCTGCATCCTTTCGCCTGTGATGGTACTGCTTCTCGGGGGCCTTGCAGAGATAGGAAAGATCAAGCTGAACATATCGGTAGCAGAAGCAATAGGAACCGCTGTAATGCTTGTCATGATAGCTATAGCTGTTGCCATATTCATATATACAGGAAGCAAAGGAAAGAGATACGAATATCTTGAGAACAGGAATATCGACACTCAGTACGGAGTTACAGGTCTTGTAAAGGAACTAAAGTTTGAATATGCAGAAGTCCACACAAGAAGGCTCATCATAGGGGTCATGCTTTGCATCGTTGCTGCAGTACCTATTCTCCTTGCAGAGATAACAGGATATACAAATAACACGGACCTTCTTCCTATACTTGCAGTTTGCGGTCTGATGGTCATGATAGCTATAGGAGTTAAATTTATAGTCTTAACTGCCATAAGGCAGGAAGGCTTCGAAAAGCTTCTTGAGGAAGGCGATTATGAAAGACTTACAAAAAGATCCGGCAGGTACGACGGCATATACTGGGGCATTGCTGCAGCAGTATATCTTGGGTGGAGCTTCATCAGCTTCAGATGGGATGTGACCTGGATCGTATGGCCCATAGCAGGCGTCGTCTTTGCCCTATACCGCGAGATCGTCAAGGCCATAATGAGGGCAAGAAAAAGATAATCATGGTATAATTGCCTGTGAGAGTTACCGGATTCAGGTATGTATGATTATAGGAGACCTCCAAATGGGATATCTAAGGATCACAGAGGAAAACATAGACAAAGAGCATATTTGCTGTGCTATGTCAAATAACCAAAGTTTTCAGAAAAAACAGTGGATGAAAGATCGCTTTTCGGATGGGCTCGTCTTTTACAGAAGCGAGCAGCGCGGCAAATGCTTCATAGAATATATGCCGGCCGAAAATGCCTGGCATCCTATTGAGGCAGATGGATATATGCACATAAACTGCCTATGGGTATCAGGTTCTTTAAAGGGACACGGATACTCAAACGATCTTCTTGATGAATGCAAGAAGGATGCTGCTGCCAAAGGCTGCAAAGGTCTTACGATCCTGTCTTCAGAAAAGAAGAAGGGATTTTTGGCTGACCCTAAGTTTTTAAGATACAAAGGCTTTGAACCGGCTGACACCTCCGATACAGGTATACAGCTTTGGTATCTGCCATTTGATAAGGATGCTGAAAAACCGCAGTTTAAAGAATGCGCAAAGCACCCAAAGGTAGAGGAAAAAGGATTTGTTATATTTTATTCAGATCAGTGTCCGTTCACCTATTACTGGGTCCCAAGACTTGTTGAATGCGCTAAGGCGCATGATATACCTTTAAAGGTTATACATATAGATACAAAAGAGGCGGCACAGAGTGCCCCTTCTCCTGTGACGAATTTCTCTATTTTCAAAGACGGCAAGTTCATATCCCATGAGATTCAATCAGAGAAGAAGCTTTTGGCTTTGGCAGGCATTTAGATATGTCAATGAATATTTTTAGTTAAATGATATTTTGTGTCACCGATATGTCACCTGTCATATGTAGTATTAAACTGTAAATTCGATTAGAAGAAAAAACGAACGGAGGTTAATATCATGACAGGTATGAATAGCGCTTTAGTAACTAAACAAGCTCCAAGATACGGTATAGTTGAGATGATTTTATTATTCCTCTTTCCGTTTTTCGGGATTGAGGAGCTAAACAAGTATAAAAGATTTTAAGAATCAATCATAAAAGAAGGGGTTCCGATTTCGGAACCCCTTTTGAGTTGCATCATTGTTTTTTTCACGGAATACATTTTAGGCAGTAGTATTATTTTGCTGACCTCAATGTGCTGAATTTATGAAGGTAAACAAGGCTTCACATCCTTTTTTGATATCCAAATAGGCCATCTCAAAGTCACCTGTATACCAGGGGTCTTCTACATCTATTTGTATGCCTGCAAATTCCATCAGCAGGTGAACCTTATCAAGATACATATCTCCAAAGAGCCTCTTGTAATTGCGAAGGTTATTCTGATCCATCAATATGATGTAATCATAGTATTCACAATCAGTAAGTGTCATCTGGCGTGCTCTTCTTTTGCTGAAGGGTACGCCTTTTTCTGTCAGTTTTCTTTTTGCAGGGGGATATATATCGCTGCCTATTTCATCCCTGCTGGTTGCTGCAGATTTAATGTCGAAGCAATCTTCTTTGCCGTTTTTATGTACTATGTCCTTAAAGATAAACTCTGCCATAGGGCTGCGGCAGATATTGCCGTGGCATACAAAGAGTATTTTTATCATTACCTTTTCACCTTACTATCTATCAATACAGCCTACTATTATATCAGACATTGCGGGATTAACTTGACAAGTTAAAATGAATTCATCATAGTATTTATTTGACAGTATATTTTCCCAAGAATATGGGAATATCTTGCAAATCTGATGATTATGAGGGGAGAGAATCTTTATGAAGATGCTTGAAGAACTAAAACTAAAGAATGTTACTTTTAAAAACAGGATTTCATTTCCACCGATGACTACAGCTTATGGCGGAGGAAATGGAATTCATGACAACCTTTTTGCAGAGCAGTCGATAGGATTTTATGAAAGGCTTGCAAAAGGAGGTGTCTCATACATTGTCATAGGGGACATACCTACATGTAATTCATTCCCGAACAGCTTATCTAAGTTCACATCAAGAGATGATATTCCAAGATTTAAGATGTTTGCAGACATACTTCATAAATATGACTGTAAACTGGGTCTTCAGTTCTTCATAGCAGAATTCAGTGCTGACGAATTCCAAAAGCTTATGTCCGAAGGAAAGACCAAAGAGGCAAGAGCTCTTATGCATGGTTATGATTATCCCCTTAAAGCATCAGTTGGAACATTAAAAGAGACCATAGAGGCAACAGCCAATGCTGCTCTTTGGGCTCATGAAGCAGGTGTAGATGTAATACAGGTTCATGGAGACAGATTTACGGGAGTTCTCCTTTCGGATAAACTTAATACAAGAACAGATGAATACGGCGGATGCCTTGAGAACAGAATGCGCTATGCCCTTGAAACAGTAAGAGCAATAAAGGAAAAGTGCCCTGAAATAGCTGTTGAGTATAAATTCTCAATGAGGACCGTCAATCCTGACGGTTCCATAAGGGGCAATGGAGGTCTTGGTCTCGAGGAATCACTTGTTTATGCAAAAAGGCTCGAGGAAGCCGGCGTTGAGATGCTTCATGTAGCTCAGGCAAATCATACGAGCCAGAGCGAAGATACCATGCCGCCAATGGGCATTCAGCCTTACGGCTTTACAACAGCTAAGTATCTTGACGAACTCAGGAAGGTAGTAAACATTCCTTTAAGCTGCGTAGGAAGAATTATTAACCCTCATACAATCGATGCTATTCTTGAAGATGGTATGGCAGATATGGTTTCTTTGGGAAGAAGCCTTCTTTGCGATTCGGATTTCGTAAATAAGTGCGCTGAAGGTAGAATTGACGAGATACGTCAGTGCATAAGCTGCAACAAAGGATGCTTTGATTCCGTAATGGCAGGTTCTTTTATTGCCTGCAGCTTAAACCCTGAAAACGGATATGAGACTGTAAGATGCATAGGAAAAGCCGATGAAACAAAGAATGTAGCCGTAATCGGCGGAGGCATTGCTGGAATGGAGGCTGCAAGGGTACTTGCCTTAAGGGGGCATAAAGTAACTTTGTATGAAAAATCATATAGGCTTGGCGGACAGATCAATATAGCGGCTGTTCCTCCAAGAAAGCATGAAATGAAGAGGTCCATTCATTACTATGAATACATGCTTCCAAGGCTTGGCGTTGATATACGCCTTGGTTGCGATGCTTCAAAGGAAGATTTATCTTCTTATTCCGATGCAGTGGTTGCCACCGGCGCAACAAACATGATTATTCCTGTTCCGGGACATGATGAAAAGTATGTATTCTCTGCCTGGGATGTCCTTGATGGAAAGTCCATAGTATTCGGTAATGTGGCAGTCATAGGCGGAGGACTTGTAGGAGCTGAAACGGCTGAATTCCTTGCCAATATAGGGACAAACGTCACAATCATTGAGATGCTTGATACCATCGCAAAGGATGAAGGCGCTACCGTAAGACCGACTCTTATGAAGGATCTTAACGAGCATGGCGTAAAGATGATGACAAGCACAAGGCTTCTTGAGATTAAGGACCGCAAGGCTGTTTGTGAACAAACGGTAGATGATGAAAAGAAGGAAGTCATAGTTCCTGTCGATTTCATTGTAATGGCTGTAGGTGCAAGGGCTAATAGGGTAGAGCTACCCGGATTTAAGGGCAATGTGCACTATGCAGGTGATTGCGAAGGCGAAAGACCCAGCGATATATCCCATGCAACAAAGAGTGCATATGATGTAGCCTGCCTAATCTAATAGGCGAAGTTAAATATTTTGTAGATGATCAAACAGGTCTCCCTTGAGGGAGACCTGTTTTGATGTCTTGGTAGCTACTTTTTCCTTAAGCTATGAGGTTCCAGTATTAGATAATCATTTGCGCCCATTATCCATTTTACATAATCAACGCGGTAAAAATGATTTCCAAGACCGTCACATTCATGACTGCTGTAAAAGAAAATGTGCCCTAGATACCCTGTGTGGCAAAAAGAAAAGTCATCATGAAGTGCAAAGATATCATCGCTTCCGATCGGCATTTGAAAGCCTTCATTCTTTGCGGTATTCGCAAAATGTTCATTGGACTTTCCCCTTACAAATAGATAGACTCGTCCTTTGAGCGTGTAGAGTTCTGTTAGTGTTCTCATAATATTTTATCCTCCTTTATGTGTGTTTTTCCGTATAAAGAGGACAAAAAAAGACGCCCATCGTTTCGATGGACGCTAAGAATCATATTTGTTATGCCCCCATCGATCAAGCTTTAGCACCTTACCTTCCCAAGGCAGGTTGCTGTGCGGTCAAAGGGCTTGTCCCTCGCGCACTCTTTATAGGATGAATATATTTTAAGTTTGCTTTTTGTCTTTGTCAAGTAAGGGTTAGTAACCCACGTAATTTCTCATAAGGTACAAATATTTCCAATTATATGGTATGATGCATTTGTAGAGTAGTTATTTGTTCTTTCGCTTTTGGAGGTGAAGGCAATGAAAAAAGGTATCATGTTTATGCTCATACTGATCGTAGGTATGGCAGGGCTATATCTTGCAGGAGTTCCTGAGACTACGGCAGGTCTCATTTCTTTTGCAGCTGCTATAGCATATGCAGTTCTTTCCGGCGGGAAAGATAATGGGGAGGATTAGGGAGATGGAAGGATATAAATCTTTTATACAGGCTATGGACGATGCTTCCAATCACTGCAGTATCTGGACAGATCTTCAGGAGGGCGAAACGATTTCCTATGAAGAGCTCATGGAAGCAGCCTTTTTTACGGATGGACTTGCTCCGCTACCCGATGAACAATGGTGGGTTGCAATGGACGACGGAACTGTAGGACTTCTTAACGAATTCGATAAACAAATACTTATTATGTACACACCTGTGAAGAGCGCTCCGGTTACAGTAAAGTATACAGGAGAAGAGCTTGAAAGAAAGCTTGCCGACTTGATGCCGCAGGAAGGGATTGAAGATAATCCTGTTTTTTGCATCAAATGCGGAACAAAGCTTCCGGCGGGTGCTGTATTCTGCCCCAAATGCGGTCATAAGGTAAGGGAGGGTTAATGTCATGAGCAAGAAAACTGTTAAGCAGGAAGTTACTCTTTTTTGGTTCCTTGTCTTTTGCATCGGAGCCCCGGCACTTATAGTTACCATTTACCAGGCAAGGACTCATAGCATGAGCCCGGATGAAGTACGCATGGCTATGTATGCCGGTATCAGCGTTACATTGCTACTTAATATCCTCCTGATAATTAAGGGTGAATACAAATTAGTTTTAAGACATAGTAAGGGCTATGATCCGAGGAAAGCTGCAGAAGAAGCAGCAAAAAAGACTGCAAGCAGCATAGCGCCTATAATGGATGATGGGGACGGTACTCCGCCATATAGAATTCTAAAGGATCCTGCATCAGGAGCCGAAACTCTATACGAATGGAATGAAAAGACAGGGCAGTGGGAAAGCTCTGACGGCTTGTCAGTTCTCAACGAAGATGGTCTTGATGAATGGTACAAACAAAGACTGAAAGACAGAGAATGGCAGAATGATCAAAACAAGAAGATCAGGGAAGGAAATACGGATTTTGACAGAGAACTTCGCCGCATGAAGGAAGAGGCTGACCGGGAGATTGCAAGGCAGGAGGCTGAAGATAAAGCTCGCTGGGAAAGCTACAGAAGGTACGGTACTTGGGAAACCGATCCTGAGAAGTTAAAGGCTATACTTGAAAACCGCATGGCCATTGCACAGATTGAAGGCGACATGGCAAGAAGGCAGGGAAATATATATGCAGGAATAGAATTTGGTCTTACATGCCTTTCAAAGATATGCGATTACGGTATAGACGTACTCGGTGAGCTTACCGGAGCTGTAGGCAAATACGGAATAAAATCAGGATACATAGCGGCCAGAAACTTTGGCTACAGATGGTCGGAGGCTGTAAATGAAGGAAGGGATATGAGCGATGCCATGAGGCAGGCTACAGGGGACACTGTAGTAGACCTTGTTCAGGCCCATGCACCCGAAGGCTACAAATATGTTGCAAACAGCGGCGGTGATATGTACAAGAAGGTTATGGAGAATGCCAGAGAAGGAAAGGATCTTAGTGACGGAGTTCTGTCATCAGGGCTTGGCGGCATTGTAAGGACAAAGGTAGGAAATATGATAGATGCAAGGGCTGGCTCAATGTCAAATAAAGTTCTTAAAGATACTGCCCAGAGGAACAATAAGCTTCTTGATCACTTTACAAAGGGAGATATATCAAAGAAAGCTCTTAATGCAGTGAGAAACAACAACAGGGCTGCATCGGCAGAAACTCTTAAAGCAATAAAAGCCAAGGGAAGTGTTGCAGGTAATGTCAGCAATGATATAATCCAAAAACTGTTCGGATAATAATAAAGTGATATAATTAAGTGATTTTACATCTGTATAAATCAGAATCTAAAATAGATACATATGATTAGGTATCTGTCTAAGGAGAAGATATATGAAAAAGTTTCGCACAGTTTTTTGCGTACTTGTTTTGCTCATAGGTTCTGTTGCTTTAAGCAAAGGCATATATGCGCAGACAAGTGCACCTTTTAAGCCTTCAAATTCAAGGCCCGCTTCTGCAGTTTTGTCCAATGTGGATGAGGACGGCAATGCTCTTGACAACAAAGATATAAAGATAATCTATGACAAGAAGGGGCGTATATTTGATGATGGTGCTTTTTATCATATTTATGATAAAAACGGCCACGAGATCTTAGTATCTTCAGCAACTGACGGCTATGCGCGCTTTGGAATATATCATCTTGACCTAAGAGATAACAGCTATACGGTACAGTACAATGCCGACGGATCTGTTAAAAGCTTTAATTCCGGCAGTGGTAAAGATAACTACATGACCAGATATGATCTAAAGTTTTTCTATGATGAGAATGGCAATATCAAAGAGGTTTATCACTATGAAGACGCCTATGAACAGGTAGCCACATATACCTATGACGGAAATCATATTGCATCTGTAGTAGTTAAGCAAAGCGAAGGCGCATATCCGAGCTATACAACGGAATTTACATTCGACTATTCAGGTGACAAAATCATAGCCGTTCTCGGCAGAATGTATACTGTCTACGGAAATGAAATGCAAACCTTTACGGACATTTCCTACAGCGGGGACAGGCTTATGTCTGTTACCCACCGCTTTGGAGAAGGTTTTCAGAAGGTTGAGGACTATATAAACTATACCTACGATGATAAGGGAAGAGTCGCGGAACTAAACGGCATGACCTACTTTAAATCGGAGGAGTATTACAGGGTAGCATATAATTACGGAGGGAAAAAGGAAAAGGCAAGACAGCATAACTATATAGTTTCAGTAAAGCCGTACAGCGGGATGAAGGTTGAGCGCATGTTCAACCAAATTCAGATAAACTTTTCACAGACCTTAGATGGGGTAGATTCAGGTGCTCAGTTCTACATAGTCGATAAGGATACATTTGAGACTGTATACACTATCGATAATTTTTCATATTCAAAGAAGACTCTCAATCTTTATCTTCCGTCATACAAGGTGGATAAGATTTTTGAAAAAGGACATACCTATTCATTGGTGGCAGATGGAGGATTTGTATACCCTCATGCCGACGGCGCTATAGGTCCTTATTACGGAGATGAGGAATGGAGCGTTACTATAGATGACGGTATGGGAGAATATCTTGAACTTACCGGGTCTTTCTCATTTTCTTCTTCAAGCGATTTTGATTCCGATAAATACAGAATAGGATCTGCAAGATTTACCTACAATCATGACTATTTCAGAAAGAGCGCTTCACAGTACAGCAGCCCTTTGGCAGAGCTGTCTCTTGATATGGCCATGGCATCATACAACTATGAAGATGCTTCAAGGGGAGATAAGCACATCAAGGAGTTTTTGCAAAAACTACAGTTTGAAAATATAGTCTCCAATAATGATTATCTTAATGTTCCCGGCGAAAATACCACCGGTGTATGCATAGGATCTAAAAAGATAGATGATTTCACTTTGATAGCCGTCGGCATAAGGAGCGGAGGATATGAAAGCGAATGGTATGGTAATTTCCAGGTAGGAAATCAGACAGACCACGCAGGTTTTTCAAGGGGCAGGCAGGAGGTCATAAGCTGCCTTGAAAGCTATATAAAGAACAATGGAATAAAGGGAAAGGTAAAGTTTTGGATAGCAGGCTACAGCAGAGGCAGCGCCATTGCAAACCTTTCTGCTGCAAAGCTTGATGATAAGGATATTAACGTTCAAGGAATAAGCTATACGCCTGTTGACGATGTATATGCCTATTGTTTCGAAGTGCCTGCATCGACCACATCAAAAAATGCATCCAGTTCAAAGTACAGAAATATCTTCTGCATAGTCAATCCTGAGGATATAGTAGTAAGGATGCCTCTTATGAAATGGGGTTTTACAAGGTATGGAAGGGTATTGATACTTCCTTACGACCACAATTCTGCAGACTACAAAGAATATATACAAACAGTAAGTGATAATTTTGCAAATATATATGGGCAAAGAAAAGAGACACTTCCTGCAGCGGATCATTACAAAGGTGTAAATGCCCTAATGGATTATCTATATAGGAGCGTGCAAAGCGTAGATAAATACAACATGATGTATGAATCTGCCCTGGGGACCTTGGCTAAGATGACTCTTGGCAAGGGCACTATAAACAGCGATGCAGAAGTTCCTATGGCCATATGCGGCCTTGTTGCCCTTGGCTCAAATTTAAATCTTGCCCAAGGCAATCCTATATCGCGATTTGAAAAAATTGTAGATGCAGGAGGATTTCATAACATAGATCTTGAGAATCTCATGTTTGCTCATTATGCAGAGTATACCCTTGCATGGATTCAGGCTCTTAATGGAACAGGAGTGCTCGAAAGCAGAATGGAGAGCGCCTCTACGAGCCTTACTTCAAACTACGGCAAGCTCTTTGTAAAGGTAATGTGTCCTGTAAATGTCACTCTTTTTAGGGACAGCAACAGAAACGAGCAAATAGCATCTGTTTTAGATGACGGTACTATAGAATCATCCTATGAAGAGCTATCCTGCTATATTGATGAGGCCGGGGCGAAGGTCTTTGAGCTGCCCGCAGATGAAGAATTCTTCTTTACGATCGCAGCCAATGATGATGACAAGATGAATATAGCTATCTATGCTCAGGATGACCTTACAGGTGAGATTCTCTCTTATCAAAGCTATGAGGACCTTCCTTTGGAAATTTCAAGGAAGTACACGATGGATATCGATACATCGGACCTTGTGTATGACGGGTATTGGTCTGAACTTTGCTTTGCAAAGAATTCACTTGATGAAACCTATTATGACCCAAGCAGCGATTCCCCAAAGTATTACTCACTTACTGTTAATGCCGAGGGCGAGGGAACGGTACTTTATCCGGATCAGGTGATCCCGGGAGATAAAGTAACAGTAGAAGCAATAGCAAATGAAGGATACCATCTTGATGGTTTCTTTGATGAAGAAGGAAACCGGTTGTCAGAAGAAGAGTCCTATTCATTCGTCGTCAGCGATGACAGCGTAATTACTGCTAAATTCCTTGAAGGTGCTCCGAAAGGCGAGGGCTCAGGATCCAAATCACCGACAGGATTCATAATAGCAGCAGTATTGGTACTGCTCCTTGCTGCAGGCTTTGTGGTTATGAGGAAAAAGAAGTCAGCTTAAGATTTCGTCCATATTTTTGCACTGCGGTTTTGGTATAATATATTACAGAAAGCTTTTCGATTAATATATATGGGAGGAGATACGATGAATAAGGTAACATTGATAGGCAGATTAACAAAGGATCCTGAGGTCAGATACAGTGCAGGATCTCAGACAGCGGTAGCAAGATTCTCTCTTGCAATCGATAGGGGTAAAAAGCCAAACGGAGAAGACGGCGGAACAGATTTTCCAAATATCGTTGCCTTTGGAAAGACGGCAGAACTTGTTGAAAGGTATGTTGTAAAGGGCCAGCAGATAGCTGTAGAAGGAAGGATTCAGACCGGATCTTATGAAAGAGACGGAGTTAAGCACTATACAACTGATATAGTTGCAGAAAGAGTCGAATTTCTCGGAAAGAAAGAATCAGCTGACCCCCTACCAAGCGGTATATCAAGAGTGGAAGACAGCAGTAATGATGATATATTTTCATCGCTAACAGACGATGATATACCTTTCTAAGGAAGGCAGGCAATTAGTCAATACACAGGAGATGAATATCAGAATATCTCCAAAGGCAGCCAATGATTTAGATGCTCTTTATTTGTACTTGTCAGAGAAATTTGGAGTTTCTGTTGCTAAGAAATTTAATGATAAAAGACTCAAGAGAAAGCCCTTGGGTCTTTTCTTTTACATCGATATTTCCTTCTTTTAATATTTCGTGTTTAGTTCAGACAAAGAAAAATAGCATTTCTAAAAATATTTTCAAGTGATAATTCTAATGATAAAAATAACTTAAGGTTTGCTTAAGGTACAAAATATATAATCCCCTCAGATATCAAGGTATGTAATACATGTATATGTTGACACGCCTTTAGATCAAAGGAGGAAAAAATGAAAACTAATAAATTACTTGCGCTTCTCATGATATTCATCCTTACACTTAGTGTTTGTGCATGTGGCGCAAAAGAAGAAAGCAGCAATCAGTCATCAGAATCAAGCAGTCAAGAAGAAAGCTCATCATCCTCTGAGACCACGGGATATACAGTAGATGATACTCAAGTGGCAGTCACAGACACAAATGGTAATACTATAAGTTCCGGTTCTGCAACTGTCAGCTTCAGCGGGACTACAAAGACAATAAGTGCAGCTTACCTTATAGACGGAGTTGACGTTGAGATAAGCGCAGGTTCATATACCAGCGAATCAGGGTCTTCTGATCAGGTAGTATTCCTTGTGGTAAACGGCGGAAGTCTTACCATCAAGGGAAGCGAATCAAGTTATGTCGGTATTTACAAGAGCGGTTCTGCAGCATCCGGCGGACAGGTAGATGACAATTACAACTTTTACGGCATAAACAGCGGAATAGTAGTAGCAGGAAGCAGTTCCAGCGCCACCATAGAGTATGCATATATAAGTACAGCGGCAAGCGGCGCCAATGCTGTAGTATCTACGGCAGATGCCGATGTCAATATTAAAAATGCAGTGATAGATACGACCGGCAGTGCAGGATCAAGAGGTCTTCATGCAACTTACGGAGGCACCATAACAGCTGACAGCGTATCCATAACAACTCAAGGATCATCCTGTGCAGCTCTTGCAACAGACAGAGGCGGAGGGACTATCACCGCATCCAATATGACACTTGAGACAAACAGTGCAGGAAGTCCACTTGTATATTCTACAGGAAGTATATCTGTAAGCGATTCCACCGGCACGGCAAATGCAGCTCAGATGGTAGTAGTTGAAGGCGGCAGCAGTGCTGAAGTAACAAGGTGCGCATTCTCCTGCACAGGTGGCGGCAACCGCAGCGGAAAGAGCGAAAGCAATTCCTCATCTCATGTCATAGATGCAGGCGGCATATTCATATATCAGAGCTTTTCCGGCGATGCATCAGAAGGAACTGATTATTTCAAAGCAACTGATTCCACATTCACAGTAAAGACATCAGGTGTTCCGATGTTCTATATCACTAATATAACGGCGGATATTACCCTTGACGGCAATACCTTCACTTTAGCATCAGACAGCGATTATCTTCTAATAGCTGAGGAGACAGATCAGTGGGGCAGTGTAGGAAGCAACGGAGGAAAGGTCACCATGACAGTTACAGATCAGGACCTTTCAGGATGTAAGGTATTCGTAGGAACTTCCTCAAGTAACTTCAACGTGACAGCAGCAGACTCATCATCCGTTGATGTAAATAAGACTACCGGCACTTGGTAGACAGAATATAACATTTTGGTCTCCAGATAAAACAGGATCACTATCCAATGTTTTATCTGGAGATTTTTTGATATTTCGTGTTCAGTTCAAACAAGGGATAATAGCAGTTCTAAAAATTATTTCAAGTAATAATTATGCTGTTTATTTTTATAAAAAAAATGTTAAAATATAAACAGTGGAGGTGATGACATGTTTAGCAAAAATCTAAAATACTATAGGTTAAAAAAAGGGTTCAGTAAGAAGCAGTTAGCTGAAAAGCTGGGTATAACATCTATGGCTGTCTCTAATTATGAGGACGGGAAAAGACATCCTGGTTCAGAAATCATCAGTAGGATAGCCGAGATCCTTGATGTAAAAAAATCAGATCTTTTAGCGGTCAGAAATGAGAAAATTAAATATACTCACGAAGAGTTTAGAAAAAATTCAAAACTTAGCATTCGTGATCAAGCTCTTATCAAGGAAGGTATAGAGGAGTATTTTGATAGATTTATGACTGCTGCCGAGATACTTGGCGGGAATGTGATACCGGAAGCACCTAAACTGCATTCTCTGGAGTTGTCAGATGATAATGAACTAAATGCTTTAGCGCTTAGAAAGCATTTAGGTCTTGCTAAATGTGGGCCTGTTGAAGATATTGTAGGTATTCTTGAAAACAAAGGGATACTTGTATATGGATCTGATGTCAATAATAACAACTTTTCTGGAATCAACGGCCTTGTTGATAACCATCCATATATAGCATATAACTCAAATATGACTGCAGAGAGGATAAGATCAACTATTGGTCATGAACTTGCTCATTTGATGTTTCGTTGGCCGGATGAGATAAAGGATACGGATATTGAAAAAAAAGCGACAGCTATAAGCGGAGCCTTTTTCTTTTCAGATACTGATGCCAAGAGAGAGTTGGGATTCAAGAGGACTTCAGTATCAGGAGATATGGTCATGGTTGCAAAGGAATATGGTATTTCTATGTTCCTTCTTGTAAAACGTGCCAACATATGCCACATTATTTCTGATGGTGTTGCCAGAGATTTTTATATTAAGTTCTCTCAGATGGGATGGAGGTCAAATGAGCCATCGAGAATTAATAGGGAATGCCCCCTATTGTTTCAACAGTTAGTTTTAAGAGCAATAGGAGAAGAAGAGATCAATATACAGCGTGGTGCCGAGCTGCTTAAAAGATCTTATATAGATGTTTCAAATCTATACAGGATAAGTAGCGAGGCCTAGTGCATGGAATATATAAGCAGTGATACAAACGTTTGGATTGATTTTTCCATTATAGGTGAAATTGACTTACCATTTCTCTTGCCGATTACTTATATCATGGCAAAAGATGCTGTAGAAGATGAAATTCTATCTCCACCGTATCTTAATAAATGTTTAGTCAACAATGGTTTAGTACCAGTAGATTTAGAAGATAATGAATTTGGCCTGGTCGAAGAATATGGGCAAAAGTCATCAATTCCTTTAACCCCTGTCGCCTAGTTTTCTGAAGCACTTTCACTCCATA
>CAZALQ010000022.1:4863-14953 GCA_964485605.1 uncultured Oscillospiraceae bacterium | reverse complement strand
CGATCTTGCAAAATTATACTCTAAAGATGCCCATATCACACAGGAACGGATAGATACCATATGCAGGTATTACGAAATAAAGATCGATACTTTTAAGAGATGGCAGGATGCTGGAGCCTTACAGAGATCCGCAAAGGAGGAATGGGAATAAGCCCGGTATAAACGAGCCGTAATATGTTTATTTGCTCCTGTTTGTTCCTTGAGTAGATGAATAAGCAGGGGCTTTTTTCTCATTTTCAACTACAGATTGAATGACAAATACAAAACAGGAGGCATAACATACCGTTAGAGGTAAGCTAAGGGTTAATATTTTACCATGCAAAGTTTACAAGAGTAGATGCTGAAAAGATGTATAACAGGATTGCGAATGAAAGAGAGGGATATTGATTTATGGGACGAGAGTACAAAGCTGTTTTGTACACTGTTACGAAACATCATGGGACTGCATTATTTGGAAAAGAAGCGTGGGACAACGAACCGGCATATGATACTGTTGAAAAACGATATTGCATCGTATCGACAGAAACAGGGGAACTTCTGGATGATGCCCAAGGATATGGATATAAAACCGCACAGAAAGCTTATTCGGCTTATGCATATAAAACAAGAGACAAAACAAAAGACAAGCAAAAAGCAGAAAAGAAAAGACATATCAGGCAATGGATGAAGGAACACAAAGTCTTTGTCAGTGCAATGGATGATATGGCCCTGGAAATTGCAATGGGAAAGTGGGGCCCGGATGATAAATTCAATGCAAAAATGGTTAAGAAAATGCTGGAGGATTTTGAATTGTCACCTGATTTCACTGCGGCAGAATTATTACGAGTATGGAGGAGTAGATAGGGGGCGAAATCTCATACATCAATGAGGAAGCGGCATTTTCGTTTGAATTTTCAAGAGATGACCGGAATATCTCGCCAAAGGTGGCTTAATAAATGGCGGGATAACGGAAGCGGAACTGGGATTGCTTTCTTTGCTGAAGCAATCACCATCCATGACAAACGCAGAGTTAGCCGTGGCATCAGGGAAATCAGAAAGGGATGAAATCAGAGTAGTAGCAACAAGCCACTGTTCATAATTCTTTGTGCCGTTTTGCAACACTTTCTGCAACACGAGCGATGATAATCAAGATAAATCGAATAACAAGCAGAAAAAGAGCCCCGTTTTTGCAGGCTTTCAGAGTCTGAATGTGGGGAAAGAGAAAGTAAAAAAGAGTGGGAATAAAAAATTAGATCACATCAGCCCGAAAGTCCTTGATTAAAAGGGCTTTCGGACTTTTTCAATGAGTTTTGTTTGAGTTTTCAACGGATGCAGCTACAAAACCTTTAAAGAGAGGATGCACATGATTGGGTCGGCTTTTAAATTCCGGATGGTATTGAACTCCGACAAAGAAGGGCATTGATGAGATCTCTACGGTCTCCACAAGATTGCCATCTGGAGAAAGACCAGAAATTGTAAGGCCTCCTTTTGTAACAGCTTCTCTATAGTCATTGTTGAACTCATAGCGATGGCGGTGACGCTCTGATATCTCCCTTGTTTCGTAGCAACGCTCCATAGTTGTACCGGCCTGCACGATGCATGGATATGCACCCAGTCTTAAAGTTCCGCCCTTATCTATGTCATCATATTGCCCCGGTATATAGTCAATAACTTTATGTGCAGATTCCGGATCAAATTCACCCGAATTGGCATCGCTAAAGCCAAGTACATTTCTGGCAAATTCTATGACGGCTACCTGCATTCCAAGGCATATACCAAAATAGGGGACAGCATGTTCTCTTGCATATTTTGCGGCGGTGATCATGCCCTCTATCCCCCTGTCTCCGAATCCTCCGGGCACTATGATACCGTCATATGGAGACAGGATATCGTCTGCAGTTTCTTCCGTTATTTCTTCTGAATCTATCCAGCCTATATCCACATTGGTGCTTAGAGCAAAACCTGCATGCTTTAGAGCTTCTGCAACTGATAGGTATGCATCGTGTAGCTGTACATACTTCCCTACAAGGGCGATCTTTACAGTACCTTTTGCTTCCTTGATGCTGTCGACCATGGCTTTCCAGCTTCTTAGGTGGACCGTTCTATCTTCAATACCAAGCTCTCTGCATACCACTTTACCGAGGCCCTTTTCTTCTAATGCCAAAGGTGCTTCGTAGAGAATGGGAAGTGTCAGGTTCTCTATGACGCAGTCCTCTTTTACATTGCAAAAGTCAGCGATCTTTCTGAAAATATTATCATCAGTAATTGGTTCATCACATCTGAGTACTATGATATCAGGGCTTATGCCCATGCCCTGGAGCTCCTTTACGGAGTGCTGCGTTGGTTTTGATTTGTGTTCGCCGGATGCCTTCAAGTAGGGAACCAGGGTCACATGAACATAAAGGCAGTTTTCTCTCCCCACCTCATAACCTATTTGTCTGATAGCCTCAATAAAGGGCTGACTTTCTATGTCTCCTATGGTGCCACCTACTTCTGTAATCACTATATCCGCATCTGTTTCGCTGCCGACTCTGTATACAAAATTTTTGATCTCATCAGTAATATGAGGAATTGTCTGCACGGTTTTCCCCAGGTATTCACCTTTGCGTTCCTTCATGATCACATTGCTGTATACCTTTCCTGTTGTGAGATTGGAAAAGCGGTTCAAATTTTCATTGATGAACCTTTCATAATGACCAAGGTCAAGATCGGTTTCTGCACCGTCTTCAGTTACATAAACTTCTCCGTGCTGATAAGGGCTCATAGTACCCGGGTCAACATTAATATAGGGATCGAGTTTTTGAGCTGCAACTTTATATCCTCTTGCTTTTAAAAGTCTGCCGATAGATGCAGCTGTTATCCCTTTTCCAAGGCCTGATACCACGCCCCCGGTAACAAATATATATTTGGTCATTTCTTTCATAAGGGACAGTGCTTTTTAGCAGTATCCTTTTCCTCCCCCTAAATAATTAATCATTCTATGCAGTACAGCCAGCCTTCCGGTGCTTTGATCTTTCCCATCTGAATTCCTGTCAGTGTATCAAAGAGCTTTTGAGTTATATCACCGGCCTTGTGAAGGCCCGATGGGAATTCGATAACTTTGTCGTTATATGTGATGGTGCCTACAGGCGATATTACTGCCGCAGTTCCGCAAAGTCCTGCCTCATCAAAATCTACCAGTTCATCAACTGCTATTCTTCTTTCTTCAACGGGAATGCCGAGATACTCACTTGCAACAACCAGCATAGATTTTCTCGTTATGGAGGGAAGGATGGAATCGGATTTCGGAGTTATGATCCTTTTGTCCTTTGTAACAAAGAAGATATTTGCACCGCCCGTTTCTTCTATGAAATTTCTTCCTGCAGGGTCCAAATAGAGGTTTTCATCGTATCCGAGTCTGTGGGCTTCATCAATGGCATAAAGGCTCATGGCATAATTAAGGCCGGCCTTTACCCCGCCGGTTCCCTTTGGGGCTGCCCTGTCCATGTCACATACCCGAAGATTAAGAGGCCTTGACTTTCCCTTAAAATAGGGGCCTACAGGTGATGCGAAGATTCTGAATTCGTATTCTGATGCCGGTTTTACACCGAGGACCGGATTGGTGCCAAACATAAATGGTCTTAGGTAAAGGGCTGCGCCGATACCAAAGGGTGGAACAAAATTTTTGTTTGCAATGACAACCTGTCTTACTGCATCTATAAATCTTTCTTTTTGAAAAACAGGCATACACATCCTTTTGCAGGAGGATACCATTCTTTCTGCATTAAGATCAGGTCTGAATATCACTATATGACCATCTCCTGTCCTATACGCCTTCATTCCTTCAAACACATTTTGGGAATATTGAAGTACGCAGGCGCTTTCATTTAAGATGACTCTCTCATCATCCGTAAGAGTGCCTGCATCCCATTTCCCATCCTTGTACCTAGATACGAATCTATATGCTGTTTTAGTATACGAAAAACCGAGATTTTCCCAATCAATACAATGTTCCATACTTTTCCCTCTTAAACGCAAAAAAGCTAACCGAAGGCCTCATTGCCTTTTCGGTTAACTTTTACAAAATAAATATAGACTGAAAAAAAAATATTGTCAACTGGTCTAAATGTAAAAAAGTGTGTTAGTATAATTCCATTAAATAGAAATATGTTCTGCTAATAATCTCGTCTTTTGAGCTTAGGAGGAGAGTAAACCATGAAATACACAAAAGAGGAAGTTATGCAATATGTCGAGGAAGAAGATGTACGTTTTATACGGCTTGCTTTTTGCGATGTATTCGGAGTCCAAAAAAATGTGGCCATTATGCCGTCGGAACTGAAAAGAGCATTTGATTTCGGAATACCAATCGATGCTTCTGCCATTGCAAGTTTTGGAATAAATGTGAAGGCAGATCTTTTCCTTCATCCCGATCCTTCAACATTCTGCAGCCTCCCCTGGAGATCCGATTCCGGTAAAGTCGAAAGGATGTTTTGCGACATTACCTATGCAGACGGAAAACCCTTTGAAGCAGACTGCAGAAGACTGCTCAAGGAAACAGCAAAGAAAGCCGAAGAAAGAGGTCTTCATTTTGATATAGGACCGGCACTGGAGTTCTATGTATTTAAAACCGATGAGAACGGAGAGGATACCCGAATCCCGTACGATAAGGCAGGTTATATGGATACAGCCCCCCTTGATAAGGGAGAAAATATCAGGCGCGAGATATGCACGACGCTTGAAGAGATGGATATACTTCCCGAGTATTCCTATCATGAAGCAGGGCCGGGACAAAACAGTATAGCTTTTAAATACTCTGATCCTCTTACTGCGGCGGACAATGCGGTCACCTTTATGTTCGTAGTGGAAAGCATTGCTGCGAAAAACGGACTTGCTGCTGATTTCGGCCCCAAACCTATAGAACAAAAACCGGGGAATGGTCTTCACATTAACTACTCCGTAAACGACAGAAGGGATGGAGAGCTTTTATCTAAAGTCAATGCAGGCATCATGGATAAGATCAAGGATATTACTCTCTTTTTGGATCCTGTCACGGAATCATATTTAAGACTTGGAAAAATGAAGGCCCCCGGGTATATCAGCTGGTCGGTTGAAAACAGATCGCAGCTCATAAGGATACATTGCAGTCCGCAGGGATATCACAGAGCAGAGCTCAGATCTGCAGATGCCATGTCGAATCCTTACCTTGCATTGATGCTAATCATAGAAGCAGGGCTGTATGGAGTCGAGCAGGAATTATCTCTCCCTGAAAAATGCGATCTGGATTTTGATAATGCAAGATCCAGTGAACTTGAGCATTATGAAAAGCTTCCGGGAAGCCTTGAAGAAGCAAAGAGTTATGCACGCAGCAGCAAGTTTGTATGCAGTATTTTACCGCCGTGTATCGTAGAAGCGTATTGCAATAAATAACGAAAAAGTAGATGATTTTCAGAGACCGCAGCTTCAGCATTTTGCTGATATGTGCGGAGGGAAAATTCAATAATATGATCGATTCTTATCTTCCGTACAACGAGTATTATCCGGTAAGAAAGATCCACGACATCAATGCTGCCAGAAGAGAGCTCCTTGAAAGGGCATACGATATAATAATTATCAACTGGGCAGCGAGTGATAACGATGCAAAAAAGCTTGCTCTCGATGTGGCGCAAAAGACTTCGGGACAGGTACTTCTTATGGTGAAAAACGATCTATACGAAGACATCTATTTCGATGTTGTTTCTTTTGGTGTGGCCTGCATTCCAAGACAAATAAACACATCAGAATTCGGAAGGGAATTGCGCATGCTGTGTTCTGCTTTGGAGCGTCAGGCAGGAGAAAAGAAAAAGCAGAGGACAGTGGAAGATAAGATGGCCGAAATAAGGCTCGTCAATAAGGCAAAATGGGCTCTGATAGAAAAGAAGGGCATGTCTGAAGATGAGGCACACAAATTCATTGAACATCTTGCAATGAACCAAAGGATCACAAGAAGGGAAGCTGCAGAAAAAATTCTAATTGACAATAAATAGCATATAGAGTATATTTTTTGCGTTAAGACAAAGGCGTCTTAGTTAATTTGACGCCCTTGTCTTTTTTATTTGCAAAAAGAAAGGAAGTAAACGAAATGACAAACGTACCGGACTATTTTGGATCCATGGTCTTTGATGACAGAGCTATGAAGGAGAGCCTTCCACAGGGCATTTATGAATCGCTGAAAAGGACCGTTGAGATGGGACAGCCCTTGGATATTTCCGTGGCCAATGCGGTCGCTTTTGCTATGAAAAGCTGGGCTGTTGAAAGAGGGGCAACGCACTATACCCACTGGTTTCAGCCTTTGACCGGGATCACTGCTGAAAAACACGACAGCTTTATTGCAAAAGGGGACGGTAAAGTCATCATGGAGTTTTCCGGCAAAGAACTCATAAAAGGTGAACCTGATGCTTCCAGTTTTCCGTCAGGCGGCCTTCGTGCAACCTTTGAAGCAAGGGGTTATACGGTGTGGGATCCCACTTCCTATGCTTTTATCAAGGACAAGACCCTTTGCATTCCTACTGCCTTTTGTTCTTACAGCGGCGAAGCTCTTGATAAAAAAACGCCTCTTTTAAGATCCATGGAGGCAATAAACAGGGAAGCTTTAAGAGTACTTAAGCTCATGGGTTACGAAGATGTTAAGAGAGTGACTCCATCTGTAGGACCCGAACAGGAATATTTCCTTATAGATAAAGATGTATATGAACAGCGTCCTGACCTCATCTTTACGGGACGCACCTTGTTTGGCGCAAAGCCTCCCAAAGGTCAGGAGCTCGATGATCACTATTTCGGAAGCATCAAGCCGCGGGTTGCAGAATATATGGCCGAACTCAATGAAGAACTCTGGAAACACGGTGTATACGCAAAAACAGAGCATAACGAGGTGGCACCTGCTCAGCATGAGCTTGCACCGATATTTACGCCGGTGAATATCTCAACAGACCATAATCAGCTGACAATGGAGCTTATGAAGAAGATCGCTTTAAAGCACGGAATGGTATGTCTTCTTGCCGAGAAGCCCTTTTCAGGGGTTAACGGATCAGGGAAGTATAATAACTGGTCACTGTCGACTGATACGGGACTTAACCTGCTCTCCCCGGGAGAGACACCTGCAGATAATGAGCTGTTTCTCATATTCCTTACGGCAGTAATAAAGGCGGTCGATGAATATCAGGACCTTCTCAGGCTTTCTGTAGCAACAGCAGGAAATGACCACAGACTTGGAGCAAATGAAGCCCCGCCTGCCATTGTATCAATGTTTATAGGGGATGAGCTGGATGCCGTCCTTGATGCTATAGAAAGTTCGAAGCATTACAGCGGAGCCGAAAGGAAAGAGATGGCCTTTGGAGTCGCAAGCCTTCCCAAATTCTTAAGGGACACAACCGACAGAAACAGAACATCTCCCTTTGCTTTTACCGGAAATAAATTCGAATTCAGAATGGTCGGATCTTCAGATTCAATTGCATGTGCCAATATTATGATCAACAGTGCGGTAGCATGGGAGCTTAAAGGCTTTGCGGACAAATTGGAGACGGCTAAAGACTTTGATAAAGCCCTTCATAGGCTTATAAAAGAGGCCATTAAGGAGCATAGACGAATAGTCTTTAACGGTAATGGTTATGATGAATCCTGGGTAAAAGAAGCTGAAAACAGAGGTCTTCTTAATTTAAAGACAACAGCTGATGCAATGCCAAAGCTGCTGGATAAAAAGAATACCAATATGCTTACATCCATGGGAGTATTTACGATGCCGGAACTAAACTCAAGATGTGAGATCATGCTCGATAATTATTCAAGCACCATCGCTATAGAGGGCTCAACGATGCTGTACATGACAAGAAAAGAGATACTCCCCGCCGTAGAAGAATACATGGCGGAGCTTGCAAGATGCATGTCCATGAAAGAGGGCCTGCTCATGTCTATCAGCACAAGATCAGAAGAAGAGGTATTAAGAAGATTGTCAAAGTTAAGTGATGATATTTTCGATGGAGCAGACGAACTTGAAAATGCCATGAATCACATTCCCTGTGAAGACATATTCAAAAAATCAGCATAGATGAGAGACGAAATACTACCGAGAATGGAGTCTTTAAGAAAAGCAGTAGATAATGCGGAAGTCATAACGGCTAAGGAATATTGGCCATATCCTGATTACGGCGATATCTTGTACAGCGTCAAGTAAAAACTGTGAAAAAGGGTAAGCCAAAAAGGATTTAGCCCAGGTATGGGGCATGTCAAAAATAGTAATGAATAAGGAGCAAAAATGAACAGTGTAATTGCGGGAATAAACTGGGGAGATGAAGGTAAAGGACGAATGGTTGATGTCTTTTCCGATAAATATGAGGTCATAGTCAGATATCAGGGCGGAGGCAATGCCGGTCATACGGTTGTGAATGACAAAGGCAAATTTGCACTTCATCTTCTGCCCTCCGGAATACTGAGAGAAGGAGTAATGAATGTCCTTGGAAATGGTGTGGCTCTGGATATGGAGAATCTATGGGATGAGATTGAGACATTGAGGGAAAAGGGCGTAAAGATATCTCCTGATAATCTTCGCATCAGTAACAGGGCATCCCTTCTTCTTCCTTGGCACAGACAACTCGACGGCCTTGAAGAAGACCGCCTCGCGGGAAAGAAATACGGATCGACGCGCCAGGGCATTGCCCCATTCTATTCCGACAAATATCAAAAGAAGACCATAATGGCAGGAGAACTGTTTTACCCTGAGAGACTGGCTTCACATGCGAGAGATCTTTTGGAATGGAAAAACCTTATTCTTGAAAAAGTCTACAATGCCGAAGGTTCAAAATACGATGAGCTGATGGAATATCTGGAGTATTACGGAAAACTCCTAAGGCCATATGTCTGCGATACGGGGAAACTCCTGGAAAATGCAGAAAAAGAGGGAAAAAACATATTATTTGAAGCTCAGCTTGGTGCCTTAAGAGATCTGGATATGGGTATATATCCCTTTACGACATCGTCTAATACTCTCGCTGCATACGCACCTATAGGAGCGGGAGTGCCGTCTATGAAGATAGATAAGGTGCTGGGCATTGTCAAGGCATATTCTACTTGTGTCGGAGAAGGCCCCTTCGTTTCGGAATGGACAGGAGAAGAGGCAGAAAAACTTCGCGAAGCAGGGGCAGAGTACGGAGCAAAGACAGGAAGAGCAAGGAGAGTCGGAGCTTTTGATCTGCCTGCCACAAAGTACGGCATAAGAATGCAGGGCGCTACCGACATTGCTTTAACAAAACTCGATGTGTTATCATACATGGAAAAAATTCCTGTATGTATCAAATATGAAATAGACGGGAATGAAACAGATGAATTTCCATTTCCCGATGCCCTTGAATATGCAAAGCCTGTCTGTATAACTCTTCCGGGATGGCAGTGCGATATTTCTGCAGCGAGAAAATGGGAGGACCTTCCTAAAGAAGCAAAGAATTACGTGGAGTTTATAGAGGATAATATAGCTTGCCCTATTGAATATATTTCCGTAGGGGCAAAAAGAGAAGAATACATCCATAGGAGCATGGACTGATGTACGAAAAATATGAATCAGCTCTTTCCGGGCGATATGCGTCGGAATATATGTTAAAACTTTTTTCTCAATATGCGAGGATACATACCTGGAGAGAGCTTTGGCTTTCACTTGCAAAAGCGCAAAAAGCTCTGGGTCTTCCTATTACCGATGAGCAGATAGAGGACCTTAGAGCTCATTTGGATGACATTGATTTCGATCTTGAAAGAGAAAGGGAAAAACTGGTCCGCCATGATGTCATGGCTCATGTCTATACCTATGGACAGGCCGCAAAAAAGGCAGCAGGTATAATACATCTAGGCGCGACCAGCTGCTATGTTACGGACAACGGTGATCTCATAATCTACAAAAAGGCGCTTGAATATATACGGGATGAGCTTTGCAGCGTTCTTAAGAATCTTTCGGATTTTGCTCTTGAGTATAAGGACCTTCCCTGTCTTGGATACACTCACTATCAGCCCGCTCAGCTTGTAACTGTGGGAAAAAGGGCCGGTTTGTGGATGCAGGATCTTTTATCAGATCTTGATGAAATAGATTTTGCTCTTTCTCAAATCAAGTTTTTGG
>CAZALQ010000022.1:0-4829 GCA_964485605.1 uncultured Oscillospiraceae bacterium | reverse complement strand
AGAGGTACTACCGGTACGGAGGCAAGCTTTCTAGAGCTCTTTGAAGGAGATGAAGAAAAGATCGATGAGATGAACCGCATGATAGCAGAAGATTTCGGCTTTTCAGAGACTTTTGATGTATGCGGGCAGACCTATCCAAGAAAGTTGGATGCAAGGATCTTAAATGTTCTTTCATCTATCAGTCAAAGCGCATATAAGATGGCAGATGACATAAGGCTCCTTCAACATGACAGGCAGCTCGAGGAACCGTTTGAGACAGAACAGATAGGCTCTTCTGCCATGGCATATAAGAGGAATCCCATGCGCTGCGAGAGGGTTTGTTCGCTTTCAAGATATTTGATGAACGATGCATCCAATGCCGTCCAGACCGCAAGCCTTCAATGGCTCGAAAGAACCCTTGATGACTCTGCAAACAGGCGCATTGCCATGCCGGAAGCTTTCCTTTGTGCTGATGGTATACTTCGCCTTCTTGTAAACATTACAAAGGGTATGGTAGTAAACGAGAAGGTCATTGAAAAGTCTGTAAGGGAGTATCTTCCCTTTATTGCTACTGAGAATCTGCTTATGGAAGGTGTTAAAAGGGGTGGAGACAGGCAGCAGCTTCACGAGATCATAAGAAGAGCATCCATGAATGCTACCTCTAAAATGAAATCCGGAGAAAGTTTTGATTTGCTGGCAGAGCTTGCAAATTATAAGGAATTCGGAATGTCAAAAGATGAAATGGAAGAGCTCCTTGACCCCAAAGCATACACGGGGAGATGTGCATCACAGGTGGAATCATTTATTAAAAAGAACGAAAGTAAATATTCCTGCGAAACTCTTGCCTTTGAAGAAATTGACCTTTAGAATGGGCATAATACTTTATAGGAGAGAGATATATATGCAGAGCAAGATCTTAGTTCTCGATTTCGGAGGGCAGTACAACCAGCTCATAGCAAGAAGAGTCAGGGAGCATCACGTATATGCAGAGGTGGTGTCCTACAAAAATACTTCAGTTGAAAAGATAAAAGAAGAAGGTTGGAGCGGCATCATATTTACAGGAGGTCCAAACAGCGTCTACGACCCTGCTTCTCCTCATTTTGATCCTGCTATACTTGATGCCGGTATTCCCATCCTTGGCATATGCTACGGACACCAGCTCATGGCATATATGGCAGGCGGAGAGATATGTTCCGCCGGAAGTATTTCCGAGTACGGAAAGGTCTCTTTGGATATAGAAAAAAGGTCTTTGATCACAGACCAGATTCCAAAAAAGAGCATTGTATGGATGAGCCATACAGACTATGTAAAGACAGTTCCTGAAGGCTTTACTGTGACAGCAACGACCGATGTATGTCCCTGTGCGGCCATGGAGTGCAAAGAAAAAAGTCTTTACGGAGTACAGTTCCATCCGGAGGTGACTCACACAGAATACGGCGACCGCATCATAAGGAACTTCATATTCGATGTCTGCGGATGCAAGGCGGATTGGCGCATGGAGGACTTCTTAAAAAATTCTATAGATGAGATCAAGGAGAAGGTAGGTGATGGAAGCGTCCTTCTCGCACTTTCAGGGGGCGTCGATTCCTCCGTATGTGCAGCTCTTCTTGCAGCGGCTGTAGGGAAGAAGCTCACCTGCGTTTTCGTAGATCACGGCATGATGAGAAAAAATGAAGCAGACGAGGTAGAGACAGCCTTTTCAAAATGGGATATTAACTTCATGAGGATAGACGCCGAAGAAAGATTCCTTAGCGCTCTTAAGGGCGTGATCGAACCTGAAGAAAAAAGAAAGATCATTGGAAGAGAATTCATAGGAGTTTTTGAAGAGGTCGGGGAAAAGATAGGTTCTGTTGATTTCCTTGCCCAGGGGACTATATATCCCGATGTCATAGAGTCAGGCCTTGGCGATGCAGCAGTCATAAAAAGTCATCACAATGTAGGTGGTCTTCCTTCCTATGTGGATTTTAAGGATATAATAGAACCTTTGAGGATGCTTTTTAAGGATGAGGTAAGGCAGCTTGGAAGAGAGCTTGGCCTTCCCGAATATCTTGTAAGCAGGCAGCCCTTCCCGGGACCGGGTCTTGGCATAAGGGTCATAGGTGAAGTTACAAAGGAAAAACTAGATATACTAAGAGATGCGGATGCTATCTTTAGAGAAGAGGTGGATAAAGCGGCATCAGAGGGACTTCTTCCTCAGATTTCAAACCAGTATTTCGCAGTCCTTACTGATACCAGAAGCGTCGGTGTTATGGGAGATGCCAGGACCTATGGATATGTACTTGCCTTAAGATC
Organism: uncultured Oscillospiraceae bacterium; assembly: GCA_964485605.1. Taxonomy (GTDB): domain Bacteria; phylum Bacillota; class Clostridia; order Peptostreptococcales; family Anaerovoracaceae; genus RUG13409. Next base: position 2,558 of record CAZALQ010000022.1, on the reverse strand, counting down.
CGTCACCACAGACGATTTCATGACAGCCGACTGGACCAGGTTGCCTTTGGAAGTCCTTGCTAGAGTGGGCAGCCGCATCCCGAACGAAGTAAGGAGCATAGGAAGAGTCGTTTACGACATCACATCGAAGCCTCCGGCAACGGTGGAGTGGGAATAGTTGCACCGAATCCGCCAGCTCTTACACAGGGGTTGGTGGATTTTGTTTTCTTATAGCTCTTTTCTATAACTAGATAGCAGTTCCCACTTAGAAAATAAAGGAAAGGAGCCGGGATGCCTCCCAACTCCTTTATCTGAGTTGATATATGTTTCAGATGGAGGATCAGAAATGCAGCGTGAGAGCTACAAAGGAATCCACGAATCCCTTTCTTTCATTTTCCGGCATGAATTCACAGGAGTCTGCAAGTTCTTTCCACCATTCTTCCGTATACGACGGTTTGGTAGCGAGCTTGGACATGCGTTTTTTCCACTTTATCATACCTAGTATGGCTTTTATCATATTCATGGTCTTACCTCCTTAAATCCTGTAATTCTTTGCGAAATCGCAAAGGGCAAGCAGATTTTCTCTGTTGCAGTCGTTTTTGAAACTGACCATCTTGTCCTGACTCAGGATGAAACCCGGACCCATCTCGTTTATCAGTCTCTTTGCTTCGTCTATACATTCTTCCGGAGTTCCCAAACCGAGTGTTACACAGGATTCTCCTCCGGAAACGGCGATGTTAGGAAGCGCTTTTCTTATGTCATAAACCGAATCAAGTTCCGGATGCAGTATCAGAAGTCCTTTGTCGTAACTGGCGAAGAAATCTGCAAAGCGAAGCATAGTGCTCTCGCAATACATAAACAGAGTCTTTTCCGCTTCCTTGCAGGCGTCTATATACTGTTTGAGATAGGGCCAATAGAATTCGCTGAATTGTTTTGTATTCATCGAAAGATAAGCAAGCATTGCGGTATAGCAATCGGCCGCATAGATGGAGGTGTCCGATGCAAGGACACCCTTTATCATGGGCAGGGTCTCCGTTTCGAAAATCTTGTCGTTTGCCGCTTTGAGACCGTCTGCATGACGTCTCATATCTATGGCTATCCCTTTTATGCCGCGGCCGTAGTGGTTGAAGGTCTCTATAGGCATAAGGATCGCAGATGACATAGAAGTCTGCAGCGGGCGATTATATTCTTCGTTGATGATCTTTTCGATCCTCTGTATATACTGGCCGAAATCCATGAAGCTCTGCATTGCGATCTGAACTTCCTTTGCCGTGGCGTTGGGATATTTTCTTTGGAACAGCAGGCGGTAAAAGGCGTTTGGATCCTTACAAAATGTTTCGTATTCGCTTCCGTCGAACAGTACTTTATCGATGACGTTTATGGCGCCTGTTTCTTCGTCTACGGTATAGCAACTGTTTTCCGTACCCAGAGCTTCTGATATCCCTACGGGGTTTCTGGTGCCCACATCGACATATGCATCAAAATCATATCTTTGGATGAATTCGCGTACGGCTTTTTCCATTTTCTTGAAATCGTGCATTGCTTCCGAAAAGCTCACAGACGAATCGTAGATCTTCCATGTGAAGACATTTGATAAATGAGGTGTGTGTTCCGGTTTGCGGAATGCAGCCGCATCACGGAACAGTTTTACCTTGTTTAATAATTCCTGAGATGGCATATTCACTCCTCCTTTACATGTTAAGTATTCTATATATACTGTACTCTCGGCAGATTGTGTTGTCAATATTTAGGCTTAACATGTTAAGGAAAAATGGATGCATCTTGCCGGATTCTTATGGTATACTGAAAACATGGAAAATGATCAGATGACAGCAAAAAAACAGATACTCAGCGTTGCGAAAAAGCTGTATTACGAGAGAGGTCTCAACAGCGTTTCTTTCGAAGATATCGCAAGGGAATGCAATGTTACCAAGCCTTTGATCTCCTTTCATTTCGGGAACAAAGTCAAACTTGCAAACGCGATCTATGCATTCTACACCGACGAACACCGGAGGGTATTTTATTCCAAGGCTCGGGAAATAGATAAAACCTACAGTTATTATGAGGTGATGGCAGCGTATATTTTAACGACGGTAAAGTACTACGAGGAGGATGCCAAAGCGTTTCGTTTCTACGAGGATTTCTTTTCGGGCAATTTCAAAGATATTGCTATGTTTCTAGAAGAAGAGATAGGCGTGTTTCCCCAGATGAAGATAGGTGTCGATGAGAGACACATGAAATACATTGGGACACAGTATGCCGCAAGAGGCCTCATATATCACTACATTACCGGTGAGATAGCATGCAGCTGGGAGACTTTTGCCAAGTATTTCGTTGAACTGTCTTTGGGGCCTTTCATGAATAAGGTAACACCGGAACAGTTCCTTCCAGGAGCACTCGAACTTATGGACGAGATCCCCATAGTTTTTGCACCTGCGTTCATATGGAAATAACGACTCTTGCGAAATGTACATGAGAAATATATCATGAATAGCATTACGGACGCACGGCTACAGTAGAATGGGAATAGTAGAAACTGAATCAAAAGAGCCCGGAAGCCCTTACAAACAAAGGGTATC
>CAZALQ010000021.1:0-15626 GCA_964485605.1 uncultured Oscillospiraceae bacterium | reverse complement strand
CTGCGTCTACTGCAGTGTGGGACTGACCTACGTGGTCGTTACGAACTGTTCCTGTCATGGTTCCGTTCTTGACCATTTCCTGGCACTCTTCAAGAGCATCAACTCCGAGGAGATAGATGTCTTTGCCAACTGTTCTGCCGGCTGCGGAAATAGCTGCTGCTGCGCCGAGAGCCATAGCGTCGTTGTTGCAGAATACAACTTCGACCTTCTCACCATACTGTGCAAGAGCACTTGATGTGATTTCCTCACCCTTTGCCTGATCCCAGTTACCTACCTGGTCTACGAGGCATTCTACCTTGATTCCGGCATCTGTGAGAGCCTTGATGGAGTACTCTGTTCTGTACTGAGCATCTGTGTTCTCTGGGTCGCCTTCGATCATGATGTAGGAAACTGTTCCGTCTCCGTTAACATCACCGTGGTTCTCAAGACCAACTACGATTTCGCCCTGGTATGTTCCGGACTGTCTTGCATCTGCTCCGACATAGCATACTGTCGGATTTGCTGTCATGTTTTCTGCTGCAGGCTCTCTGTTGATAAGGATGAGCGGGATTCCGGCATCAACAACTTTCTTAACAAGTGCTTCTGCAGAAGAGGTCTGAACGAGGTTGAGAATGATAACATCAACGTTCTGTGTGATGAATGTATCGATCTGCTCAGACTGTGTTGCCATATCGTTCTTTCCGTCAGCGATGGTAATATCGTACTTTACCTGATCTGTCTCAAGAGACTTCATATAGCTCTCAAGCTCATTTCTGTAAAGTGTCATGAAGTTATCATCGAACTTATAGATGGAAACACCTACTTTGTAGGTCTTTGTCTCATTCTTCTTGCCGCATGCTGCGAGAGAGAAGATCATGACAAGTGCTAAAAGAATAGCTAATACTTTTTTCATATTGTCCTCCTAAATATACCGCGTATTAAAACGCTCCATTGTATATAATTATACGCTTTCTAAAAATTCCATCAATTGTAAATTGCATTTTTTTACATAATTTGTACGCCATTTTGTTCGATTTAAACAATAATTTGCGGATTTTAACGGTAATTCAAATAAATAAAAATTTGAGCCTTAAGCAAAATGACATCAAGAAAGCCACAGTATATCCTGTGGCTTTCTTTTTCATAAGTTATAAATAACAGTAAATTTTATTCTTCACAAATGGCAAATATCCTGCAGGGAAGTCCGTTGGCATGCTCGAAATTAGGCCATGCAGCGATGACTATTGCACCTGCCTGGGGAACCTGATCAAGATTGCAAAGAAGTTCAACCTGGAGTTTGCCATGGTCAAGAACATATCTTTCGCAGGCCAGGTCTTCATGCCTTGCAGCTTCGGCTGAGCCGTCTGTATCAAGTGTTTCATGACCGTTTGCAGCAGCATTGCGAACTTCATAAATGTACTTTATTGCCTCCAAGGACCAGCCGGGGAAATTCTCACTGCCGTCCTCCGCAATTCCTGACATGGCATTCATATCCGGCCAGTTGACAGACCATCCTGTTCTCAATGCAACGAATGCACCTTCCGGAATTTCACCGAACTTTGCTTCATATTCCTTTATATCTTCAACAGTAACACAGTATGTCTGACATTCTTTGACCTTCTGAGTTATGTCTATGACACATAGAGGCAGTGCCATATCCTTGCTTACAAAGCTTTCAGCAAATTTGCCTGTCTTGCAGAAATGTGCAGGGAAGTCGATATGAGTTCCGTATTGGCCCGGGAATTTAAATTGCTGAATTTGACATTCAAGCATGGGATTGCCCCAATCGAAGAGAACGTTTCCAAGCTCTGCAGAACCTTCAGGAATACCGCTCCAGTAGGGACTGTCATTGTTCATGGTATGGGAGAGCTCAACCCATTTAAGCTTCTTAAGTTCGCTAAGCTGATTCCAAAGTGTGTACATTAATTTTCCTCCTTATTATCTATAATTAAAATAATAATATCAGTTTCCGCATTCAATGGATATTTCATTGAATGTTTTAAGAAGGTCTTCTATCCTGTAGGCAGATTTATCCTTCCCATAGCTGTCTATTACGGCAGCACCGTCATGCATCATGACAAGCCTTGTTCCGTATTCCACTGCATATCTTAAATTATGGGTTACCATAAGAGCTGTCAGATTCTTTTTCTTGATAACATCAAGGGTAAGTTCCATGACGGTTTCAGAAGATTGTGGGTCAAGGGCCGCCGTATGCTCATCAAGTATGAGGAGATCTATGGGTGTCATGGTGGAGATGATAAGGGCAAGGGCTTGCCTTTGTCCTCCCGAAAGAGCGCCCACCTTTGTATCCATCTTATCTTCAAGATGCATATGAAGTTGAGAAACAAGGTCCTTGTAATATGAAAGCTTTCCCCTGTTTACACCCTTCTTAAGTCCGTAAGCTCCGCCCTTGTTATCAGCAAGAGCGAGATTCTCAAGTATGGTCAGCTCCGGGCAGGTACCCTTGGCAGGATCCTGAAATACCCTTCCTATCCTCTGAGCTCTCTTGTACTCCGGCATTTTCGTAATGTCATTTCCCTCGAGCAAAACTCTGCCCCTTTCAGGCATAAGACTGCCGCATATGAGATTGAGCATAGTCGTTTTTCCGGACCCGTTAGAACCGACTACAGACACGAACTCTCCCCTATCCACTTTAAAATTGAAATCCTTAAAGAGCGCAGTTTCATTAACGCTTCCTGGGTTAAAGGTAAGATCTATATGGTCAAGTTTTATGAGTTCATCAGCCATTTGTCTTTCCTCCTTTCCCAAGCCTTTCGGATACTATTGCTATTGTAAGCAGCACGGCCATCAACAGTTTTAAATAGCTGTTTGGAAGTCCAAGCTGAAGAGCTGCCATAAGGCAGGCCTTGTATATGACAGATCCAAGGAGCGCCATGGTAACAAGATGCATGATTCGGATCTTGCGAAATACTGCAAGACCTATGATAACTGAAGCAAGGGCCATGACCACCATGCCCTTTCCTGAGTTTATATCCGCATTTTCATTCATCTGGGCAAGAATGCAGCCTGCAAAGGCCGTGCATGCATTGCCAATGGAAAGACCTATTATCTTTAGGCTTCCCGGATCTTTGCCAAGGCCCGTGACATATTGCTCATTGTTTCCTGCCGCGCGAAGGAGAAGTCCGCTCTTTGTGGAAAGATACCATCCAAGAGCAATTCTTACAAAAACTGCAAGAAGGAAAATCAGAATAAGCTGTCTATGGGCATAAAGACCTTTTGGGATGATATTAACAAGCCCCGAATTAAAAATCGTAGGTTTATTAAAAAACTGCTTAATTGCTGACCCTCCAGTGATTATGAGGTTGACAGACCACATGGCTGTCATAACGAGTATTCCTGATAAAAGATCTGTAATGCCGAGCTTAACATGAAGAAGGCCTGTTATGCACCCTGCTATGGCTCCTGCCAGTATAGCTACAAGGCAGGCAAGCCAAGGATCAAGTCCAAGGCTTATACATGCCGCAGCGGCACATGCCCCCAAGGGAAATGTGCCGTCTACGGACAGATCAGGAAAGTTCAAGATCTTATATGTAATATATACACCCATCGCCATGATTCCGTAGATAAGGCCTTCCTTAAGTACGGTCTCAAGCAATCCTAAAAAAATGTTCATAATATCTCTATGGAGATCACTATGCCTGCCTGCTCTTCGAAACTACTCGGGGTTTAACGCCTGAGCCTGTAGTCTCAGGCTGCCCCTCGGATAGTTTCTCAGTCAGGCAATCCATAGCGATCATATCAATAAAAACTATTTAACCTCTCTGGCATCCTTATATGCATCAGGAAGACTAAGTCCAAACTTGGCCATATTTGCGCTTGAGAATACCGGTTCTGAATCGGAAACGATATATACGGCCATCCCCTTTATATCTGCGCCTCCAAGGACATCAGCTGCCATAAGACCTGTTTGATATCCAAGAGCTACATAATCAAGAGTTTCGGAAGCGACGCATCCGTACTTTGCGACCTGCTCTTCCTCTGAACCATAGCACGGGATTCCCGCCGGGTCAGTTGCAGCAGTTACAACAGAGAAATTGTTTACTACATTGTTATCTGTCAGATTGCACACGCAATCGATGCCCTTTGAAATGAGACTTGCAATACCGCTTGCCACCTCGCTTGCATCTGTGATTCCCTGGGATTTGATTTCAAATCCGTAATTGCCTGCTATTTCTTCATAGGCCTTAAGCTGAGCAAGAGAATTCGCTTCCGATGTTGTATAAAGGATTCCTATGGACTTTGCATCGGGCTGGAATGCTCTGATAAGATCAAGCTGAGCAGGATAATTTAAACTGTCACTTGTACCGCTGGCTCCTGTCTGAGGGCTGTCAAGGCTTTGCACAAGGCCTGCCCCCACAGGATCTGATACTGCGGAGAAGATGACCGGAATTCCGGCTTCCTTTGCAGCAGCATAACAGGGCATGGCGGAAGGGGTTGCAATGGCGATGATGATGTCAAAACCCTTATTGACAAAATTCTGAGCTGCAAGCTGATTTGTTTCTGCTTCACCTTGGCCGTTTATGAATTCTATGGTGCAGCTGTTTTCCCCATCCTTAAAGCCCTTTTCATTGAGAGCATTCATAATGCCCTGGTAGCAGTTATCAAGTGATGCATGAGGAGCAAACTGGAGTATGCCTATCTTTACTCCTTCTTCCTCTTTTCCGCTTCCGCATGCCGCCATTGACAAAACAAGGGCCAGTACTGTAATGATTGCAAATAACTTCTTCATTTTGAAAACCTCTTTTCTTTCTTTGCACTTTGTGCCTTTTAAAATAAGTGATTGAGATTTTCCGGAATAAAAAACGCCTTTGTCCCGGAAAAATACGGGACAAAGACGATAATCTCTGCGGTGCCACCCGAATTGCCTACGGTCCATCAACCAAGGCCTCTCATTCAGTATGCCTCAAAAGTCCATTCGACTGCTGCCTTTCTGCGGCGCTTCCACCATCCGCCGCTCTCTATAAGATCAGCCTTGCAATTTACTACTCTTTCTCACAGGCAATTGTATTAATTTGTAATTACTTTAGTACTAAAGAACAAATCTGTCAACACATTTTTGTCCTTAAAAACTAAAAATCTATTTAACGGACAAAATGACCCCAATGAGTATACAAACCTGAGTGCCTGCATTGAGTATTTCTTCTATCCAGTTATCTCTTGCGCTGTCCGCATTGAACTTTGTCTTAAAATATGTAAAGAATGCGATGAAAAATCCTATACCCAAAATAAAGAATATGCATGCCGGCATGGATGAAACGCTTTTCCAAATGGCCGGAAGACTGATCTTAGATCTGTTTATTACAGCAGCCACTATCATCAATATCCATCCAAGGCTCATTCCTATGGGCATCATCTTCTTAAGTCCGGGTACTTCCTTTTTTGCAACGGCAAGAAGCAGTTTATATACAACCATGCATCCGCCTGCAATAATGGACATCACGGCGCCTATTAAAAACAAAGTGCTTTGAAGAGGTTTTGCAAGAAGGGCCATATCGATGCCAAAGGCAACTACAGGTACTGCATCAAGGAGTGCAAGTCCAAGGCCAAAGCCCTCTTTTCCTTTATTTTCTGACATATGTGCCTCCTTTAATCATCCGTTAATATCTGAAGGAAGAGGCCTACCAGCATCTTCTTTGCAGGTTTCATATAAAAGGGGATTATCTTATTCATCAGCTTATTGTATCCATCGGGATAGCTTGTGTAATCAAAATCTTTCATATCCATCCTCCTTTAGAGCCTATAATCTCTTAGGAAATTACAAAGGGCAAGATAGTTATCGCTGTTGCAGTCATTGCGGTAGGACATCATCTTGTTTTCCGAGATTATGAGTCCTCCTCCGCCAAGCTCATCGCAAAGCTTTTTTGCCGTATTTATGCACTCATCAGGGCTTCCTTCAGAAAGCAGTACTGTAGAAAGTCCTCCCATGAAGGCAACATTGGGAAGCTCTTTTCTGAATTCATAGGGATCATCCTGCTCAACATGGAAGGTAAGGGTCCCCCTCTTATAGTCCTTAAAGTAGTCTTTAAAGCCTAAGATCTTCCCTTCGGTAAATACTCTTACATGCTGATTTTTAGACTCATATGCATTATAGAGCTTCTTTAAGGAAGGCAAGTAAAAGCGCTCAAATTGAGGCGGGCTTAATATGTTATGAACCAGCATCATGGTAGATGCATCCCATGCATATTTAGGATTCGGTCCGTCGGATGCCAAAGCCTTTTCTACTACAGGATCAATATGCTGCCTGTCAAACTCTTAGACAAATTCTTCGATCTTGTCTGCACTTCTTCTTAAGGCTAAGGAAAGCTCCTTCATGCCAAGAAGGTTAGCCATGAGGACTTCCATTCCGAAATCTATAGCTCCCTTGGATGGGTTATTCGGGGCTGTCACAGGTATGCCGTAGCTTCCTGAGACTCCGGCCATATGAATGACGAACATGGTATATGACAGATACTCCCTGAAGGTCTTCTTCCAGGTATCCATGCTCTTGTTTGCCCATTCATCCCCATACTTCTGGGGAAGGATCTTAGTCCATGCATACTTTACAGGGTCATCAAGATATTCCATAAGCTCATCAACTTTGCAGTAGTGATGATCGTGAACTCCTACAACCTCCGGTGTGTAATAGTAGTATCCGTCCGATCCAAAGGCTTTCATTACTTCGAATTGGTTTCTTATACCTGTATCTATGAGACCGTCCACATAGTAGGTATCGAGGAAATGTCTGACGCACTTTTCCATAACCTCATGATTGGTTATAGCCTCATCAATGGTATGTCCGGCATCGAATATTTTCCAGGTAACTGCACTTGCAAAGTGAGGAATCCTGCTTGTCGGAACAAATGCGGATTGGTCTCTAAACAGTTTAGCCCTTTCCGCCGCAAGGGCTTTTGCTTCCTTTTTGCTGCTCAACTCAATATCCTCCGATTATTCGCTATATGTATATTATACCACCTCTGTATAGGTTATTACTAACCTTTTAGGCGTCTACATTAAACTTTATCTCCTGAGTTTTCATTCCGTCGCAGCTGATCTTAAGAATGCCCTCTCCCTTTTCGCCCTTGGTCTTTACAATGCAGCCCGTCATGCCGCCTTCCGCCGTAGACACCTTAGGACCTTCCAGCTCTACAGCGCCTTCGCACTCAAAGCTTACAGGAAGCTGAACGTAATTTTGTACGTTGCCGTATTCATTTAATATCCTTACCCTGACAAGGGCCATATCGTAGCTGCCGCCTTCGGCAAGTTCTGTGTTTGAAACTTTTACATCAAGATGCATATTAACATTGGGGGACAGTTCTTTTACTGCCACAACCTTTCCGTCTTTTACAGCTTCAAACTTCCATACAGTCGCTTCGCCTCCCCAGTCTCCTACATACTTTCCGTAAAGCTCAACACCTTCTGAATACTTCATCTTGTATCTAAGCATTGCCCATGCAAGCTTTAATTTGTATTTGAGAGGAAGATCATTTATTCCGTATTTTTTTGCAGCCACAAGGCAGTCATGTATTATCTTTTCCTTGCCGCCTGTAAAGCCTTCATTGGTCTTAAGAAGCTCTCCTATGACATCGTCTACAGCCCAGGGACTGTGAGGAAGGGAAGCATAAGGCCTGGTGCTTAGAGTTGTCACAAACTGTCCGTTTTTATAGAGCTTTACCTCATCTGCATTGGAGAAAACATAAGCTGTACCGATCTGCCCTGCAGGATAGTCCCCTATATCCATGGATGAGCTTACCTCGAGCACATTTTCTCTTTCTCCCTGGCTGCTCCAAACATAGGCTGCAGGTTTTGGGTTTCTGAAGCCGTCCATGACGCCGTGATAGCAAATCCTGTCGCCGGAGCCAAAATCCCTATGGGTAGGATAGTCAAACATGCACCAGGCAAAAACGCCTGTGTGCTCTCCATCTGCAATGGCATCGTTTAATACCCTTGCGTGTCTCAGTGCATGTTCCTGTCTTACCTCCCATTTATCAAAGGATTTAGTCGGGAACATGTGTCCGTTGCATTCGCTTATGAGCAGGGGAAAAGACATATCCTTAACTACGTTTTTCTTCTTGTTTACACCGCTGTTTTTACCCGTGTGGGAAAAGTCGTTATATGCATAAACATCCTCAAGGCAGCTGCTCTTTTCAAGATATCTGACTCCTGAGGTCTGGCGTGACGGATCAAGCTCATGGGCTACCCTGTTTGTCTCTCTGTAAAAATCGTCATCGTCCTGACTTTCGTTGATCCTGACACCCCAAAGGACTATGGACGGATGATTTCTGTACTGAAGGACCATTTCCCTTGTATTCTCTACAGCCTGTTTCTTCCACTCTGCATCTCCTATATGCTGCCATCCCGGAATCTCCGTAAAGACCAAAAGTCCCATCCTGTCGCAGGCGTCTATAAAGCTCTGAGACTGAGGATAATGGGATGTGCGAACAGCATTGCAGGAAAGCTCTTCCTTTAATATCCTGACATCCTCAACCTGAAGGGAATCGGAAACTGCATATCCTACGTAGGGATAGCTTTGATGGCGGTCAAGACCGCGTATAAAAAGCTTCTTCCCGTTAAGGTAGAAACCGTCTGTTTTAAATACAGCCGTCCTGAATCCGAAGCTAACTTCCTTATAGTTTCCGCCATTTAGTTCAACGCAGCATTTATACAGGTTCGGATCATCTACAGTCCAAGGCAATGCTTCTGGACACTTGAGAATAATCTCATTTTCAAGAGTCTTTCCCCGGCAAATGATATTTCCGTTTATATCCATTATGCTTACGGTCTTCTCACCTTCAAAAACTCCTGAAAGCTCAAAACTGACCTTTGCAGTGTTTAAATCAGGAGTATAGACAAATACATCAGATACATAAGTCTCTTCTGTTATATCCAGCCATACACCCCTGTAAAGACCTCCATAGGTCAGATAATCTATGACAAAGCCAAAGGGCGGAATGCTTGGATTTTCAGTGGTATCAAGCCTGACTGCAATATCAGCTCCGCCTTCTCTTAATTCATCGGTTATCTCAACTCTGAATGCTGTATATCCGCATCTGTGAGTCAATTTTTCTTTGCCGTTAACAAAGACTGTAGCAATGTGTCCTGCAGCATCAAATTGAATGAATGCTCTTTTATGGCTCATGTCAGAGTCTGCCGTAACTCTTTTTCGGTATCCGCAAATCATCTGATAGCTTTCATGATCTATGTTGTGATAGGGAAGTATCCTGTTTGTATGAGGAAGTACCACATCCTCATAGGAGCCCTTCCCCTCAAGAAAATCTTCATTCCATTCTTCTGTAAACTGCCAGCCTCTGTTTAATGCAATCATTTGTGTACCTCTTTAAGTTTTTGATCTTACTATGATTATACCAAAATGTTTTGTATACTTTGCCTTTTATGTTAATTCTACCAAAAAAGAGGCTGTAAAAAACAGCCTCTTTCATAGTTCATAATACTAGTCTGCCAGTGTTCCCATCGGATCCCATGGTTTAAGCACTATAGGCTTCTTGTCATAGAGCTTTGCCAAATCTCCAAGGTATTCGGCCTCTACTGCTGCCTGATATACATAATCATCAAACCACGTATCGGAGCATACATAATAGCCCTTTGTTCCGCTCTTGTCGCCCCAGCTGTTTTCGATCTTCCAGCGTGTCGGCTTTCCGTTTTCAAGATTTACTCCTGTAATAACCATGGCATGGTTCATTGCTGAGAATCCCAGGTTAAGTCCGTCTTCTTTGGAAATCTTAAGGTCAAGGCCTGTGAGAAGCTCCGCATTGTATGATTTATCATCCCAGATGCCCTTTTCTCTTTCGCCGTATTTGCCTACATCGCTTCCAAACCATACGATCTTGCCGGCTTTGAGCTGCTTTATGATAGCCTCTTTAAATTCGTCCATGGGCAGGTTGAGGTGCTTTACGTCTTTACCTCCGACAACATTGCCCAGTCTTTCTACGGTAAAGGTCTTGTGATAGGGCTTATCCTCTGTAGGTGCATTGATTATGCTTATGATGCTTTTTAGATAATCGCCTACATATTTTTCGCAAAAGCTCTTTGGTGTCAGCTTCTTTTCAATATGGTAGTTCTTATCCTTATCCACATACTCAAAGTTAAAGGTCTTTGGCGGCTCTGTATAGCAGCTGCAAAGGAAGGAATAAATTGCATCAAGCATCTTTTCCTTTTCTGCCTGAATTTCATCCTCTTTTATGCCTTCTGAAACCATCTTTCTGAGTTTTGCTGCATTTGCCTTAAGGTTTCTGTTTAATACGCCGTTCATGCTTGCAGTGTGGCAGGATTGGAAAGTTTCATCAAAGACATCCTTTGGAACAAGTCCGTACTTTTCCACTATATTTCCGAACATATCCCACTGGCCGCCGTCATGAACGCCAGTCTGAAGTATGAATGAAACAGTTCTGTCACTTGCGGGAAGTTTTGCTGTATCTATGATGCTTTCAAGGAAATAGTTGCAGCGCTCAAATTTATCCCAAAATGCGAGATAGCTTTGAGAAAGCTCAAACTTTTCAAGGTTTAATTCTTTTGCGATCCTTTCACGCAGGAGATTGGTAGCTGCGAAAAGCCAGCAGCGTCCGCTTCTCATCTGGTCTGTTACTTCCATTGTTTCAATATCAATGGAGAACTTTTGTCTCATAGCAAAGCTTGCTTCTGAGACATAGATGACTTCGTTAAGATCTGTCTTTGAAAGAGCCAATTTTGCAATCTGTCTTTCTTTAGACTTTCCGTATTTTTTTGACCATTTTCCGATTTGGTCTGTCGTAACTTCTTTCATACTATCCCCTCTCTATTTGCAAAGTTCATCGGCAAGAGCTTCAAGCTGACTGCAGCTTGCATCGTTTAAAGCCGATGTAATGGTCACGGTAGTTTCGGCATAGGATATCTCCTTGCTCTTTTCAAACATTCCCTTCATGATCTTTGCTGCCATAGGAGCCCATGAACCGTTTTCTATGAAGGCAATGGTTCTCTTTTGATATCCTCTTTCAAGAAGCTCATGTATAAAGGTCTTCATGAAGGGGAATATATCTGCATTGTAGGTCGTTGTAGCAAGAACAAGTTTTCCGTGTCTAAAGGCATCCTCTACGCATTCAAACATATCTTCTCTTGCAAGATCTGCAATCGCGACCTTCGGACAGCCCTTCTCTTCAAGAAGCTGGGCAAGTCTTTCTGCTGCTTCTTTTGTATGTCCGTATACGGAAGTATATGCGATGAATACGCCTTCGCTTTCTACTCCGTAGGAAGACCATGTGTTGTATATGTCAAGGTAATATCCAAGGTCCTCATTAAGTACAGGACCGTGAAGAGAACAAATGGTATTGATCTCAAGACCGGATAATTTCTTAAGTACATTTTGTACCTGAACTCCGTACTTGCCTACGATGCCGAAATAGTAGCGCCTTGCTTCGCATGCCCAGCCTTCGGGATCTTCAACATCGTTTGCGCCGAATTTTCCGAATGCATCCGCTGAGAATAAAACCTTATCCTTGTCATCATAGGACATGATAACTTCCGGCCAGTGGACCATAGGTGCTGTGACAAAATGAAGAGTATGTGTTCCGAGGCAAAGCTCTGCATTCTCGGCAACCACCAGTTTTCTGTCCTCGTAAGTCTTTCCGTAAAACTGATTTAAAAGTGTGAAAGCCTTTGCAGATGATACCATGACAGCATCTTCGTACTTTTCCATAAAAGCAACAATGCTTGCGCTGTGATCGGGCTCCATGTGGTGAACTACAAGGTAGCTCGGCTTTTTGCCCTCAAGGGCACATTCAAGATTACCCAGCCATTCCTCAGTAAAGTTGCCGTCAACGGAATCCATAACTGCAATCTTTTCATCGCAGATAAGATATGAGTTATATGCCATGCCAAGAGGCACTTCATACTGACCCTCAAAAAGATCGATCTTATGATCATTTACTCCTACATATTTGATGTCTTTTGATATTTCCATTTCAACTCTCCTTGCTTCTCAATGAATCATTAGATTATATCATTCAAAGCGTTCTTTTGCTATATCTATGTTAGCTCAATCCTATTGCCACTTTTCGCCATCTTTGCTATTATTTTCAAAGAAAAAATGAAAGGTTATGGGAAAATGGAAAAGCAATTTGATCTTCAAAAGCATATAGAGCAAGGTGTTGAGAATATCGTAAAGGATACGATCAAAGCTACACTTAAGAATCCAAAGGAAGCAGCCTTTATGGCGAAGTTTGCCGTGGCAAGCAGCAAGGCATCGAAGGTAAGAATGAAATACGAGGAAGAAGGACTTCACGTACCCGGATTCCTTATTGCAAGCATCACAAGCAGCTGCAATCTTCACTGCGCAGGATGCTACTCAAGATGCAACAATGCAACAGTTGACGAAGAACCTACTGAGCAGCTGTCTACGGAAGAATGGCTCAGGGTATTCAAGGAAGCTGATGAGCTTGGCGTAAGCTTCATAATGCTGGCAGGCGGAGAACCCATGATAAGAAGGGAAATAATCAAAGCAGCCGGCACCATGCAAAATATCATCTTCCCCGTATTTACCAACGGAACCTTCATTGACGATGAGTATTTTGAACTTCTCGATAAATGCAGAAACCTGGTACCCGTACTGAGCATAGAAGGCGGAAAAGAAACCACCGATGCAAGAAGAGGCGAAGGGATCTACGACTGCATTACATCTAACATGGATAAGTTTAAAGAAAAAGGCCTCATCTTCGGTGCATCCATTACAGTAACCACAGAGAATTACAAGGAAGTTACTTCAAAGGAATATATAAACGCTCTTAAGGAAAAAGGATGCAAACTCATAATTTTTATAGAATTTGTTCCGGTAACAGAAATCGCAAGATACCTTGCTCCAAATGACGAGGTAAGGGAGTATCTCGCAAAGGCCATAGAAGACTATAGACTTAACTGCGATGAGATAGTCCTTCTTTCCTTCCCGGGAGACGAACTTGCCATGGGAGGCTGCATGGCAGCAGGAAGAGAATTCTTCCACATAAACTCCCACGGAGGCGCAGAGCCATGCCCCTTCTCACCTTACTCAGACGTAAATGTAAAGACCACATCCCTTAAGGATGCCATCCATTCAAGGCTCTTCGATATCATAAGAACTGATGAACTTCTTAAGGAGGAGCATGAGGGAGGCTGCGTGCTCTTTACAAAGAGGCACGAAGTGGAAAGAATTATGGCAGAGCTTACAAACAATCAATAAACATGAAGGTCGCAGGCAGTGCCTGCGGCCTTCTTTGATCTTAGATAAACCGACCTGTTATACTTTCCTCGTTTGACCTTACTTCTTCAGGAGTTCCGAATGCGACTATTCTGCCGCCATCCTTTCCCCCTCCGGGACCCATATCCACAACATAATCAGCATTTCTGATCACATCAAGATCATGCTCTATGACTATAACTGTAGCGCCCAGATCTATGAGATGCCTAAAGACTGAAAGAAGGGTCTGAACATCCAATGGATGAAGGCCTATGGTAGGCTCATCGAATACAAAGACCGAATTACCTTGTCCCTTGCCCATTTCACTGGCAAGCTTAAGCCTTTGCGCTTCACCTCCCGAAAGACTCGGAGTTTCCTCACCTAAGGTCAAATATCCAAGGCCAAGGTCATGAAGGACTTTAAGCTTTGTGCATACGCTTTTAAGATCTGAGCATTCCTCCAAAGCTTCATCGACACTAAGCTCCATAAGCTCGGGAAGGGAGCATCCCTTTCCGTCCTTTTTTATTCTCCTTACGCTGTAAGCATCCTTTGAATACCTCGATCCCTTGCATTCGGGACATGGTATATCCACATCGGGCAGAAACTGCACGTCGAGGCTTATACTTCCCGTACCGTCGCAAATGGGGCACCTGAGGCTTCCCGTGTTATATGAAAAGTCTCCCGCCTTATATCCCTTATCCTTTGCATCCTTTGTCTTTGCATATATTTTTCTGAGCTCATCATGCACATTGGCATAGGTAGCAACAGTTGAACGTACATTTATTCCTATGGGAGTTGCATCTATGAGCTTGACCTGAGAAATTCCATCTGCCTTTACAGACTTAACGTGAGAAGGCATATCCTTGCCCATGGTTAGAGCTTCGAGGGCAGGTATGAGGCTTTCAAGGACCATGGTGGTTTTCCCGGATCCTGATACTCCTGTTACAACAGATAGTCTTCCTTTGGGGAAGGATACGGACAATGGCTTAACAGTATGGATCTCATCTGTCTCCATCAGGATCTTCCCATCCTTAAAAAGATCATCTCTTTGCAAAGAACTATTCTTTTCTCTTCTCTGCTCACCTTTTACAAAATCAGCGAGGAACGGCCCTATTGTAGAATCACTTCTTCCTGCAACATCAAGTACGGTTCCCTCATTTATGACCCGGCCTCCGTCTGCACCGGCTCCCGGGCCAAGTTCTATGATCCAGTCGGAATGGGCAAGGACCTGGGTATCATGGTCGACGAGCACGATGGAATTGCCGTCTGCAATGAGGTCATCCATAACCCCTGTAAGTCCTTTGATATTAAAGGGATGAAGTCCTATTGAAGGCTCATCGAGCACATACAAAACTCCCGTTGTCCTGTTTCTTACAGCCCTTGCAAGCTGAGTCCTTTGGCGCTCCCCTGTCGACAGGGTCGAAGATGCCCTGTCAAGAGACA
The DNA here is from genome assembly GCA_964485605.1 of uncultured Oscillospiraceae bacterium. Classification (GTDB taxonomy): domain Bacteria; phylum Bacillota; class Clostridia; order Peptostreptococcales; family Anaerovoracaceae; genus RUG13409. The sequence goes on along the minus strand of CAZALQ010000021.1, from coordinate 1,006 downwards.
GATAAGACAGCCCGAGGTCAACCAGTCTTTTTGCCGTATGATCAAAGGCTTCGCAGATATTTTCAGCCATGGGACGCATTTCTTTCGGAAGGGATGCAGGAACTCCTTTTACCCACTCTATGAGCTCGGAAAGGGGAAGAGTGCACACATAATCTAATGATACGCCCCTCAGTTTAAGGGACCTTGCCCTTTCAGACAGCCTTGTGCCGTTACACTCAGGACATATGTCTTCCTTTAGGAACTTTTCGACCCTCTTCATACCCTTTTCATCCTTTACTTTATTAAGGGCATTGAGGACCGTAGCCGTAGCGCTGTAATATGTAAAATCCATCTCGGCGGCTGCCATGCTTACCTGGTTCTTAGGCTTATAGAAAATATGCTTTTTGACCATGGGTCCGTCATAGACTATTTCCTTTTCTTTGTCAGTAAGCTCCTTAAAGGGAACGTCTGTCCTTACGCCCATCTCCCTGCACACGTCAGTCATGAGCGACCACATAAGGCTGTTCCAGGGAGCTACGGCGCCCTCATCTATGGTCAAGTCTTCATTGGGGACCAATGTTTTCCTGTCAACGGTCCTAACCGTTCCGGTTCCGCCGCAGCATTTGCATGCACCGCTGCTGTTAAAGGCAAGTTCCTCTGCTCCTATGACCTGCACCTCTTCGCCGCAAACGGGGCATTTAACTTCCATTTCAGCGGCAAAGGAAATAGTCGGATCAAGTACATGGCCGTTGGGGCATGTATAATTGGAAAGCCTTGAAAACATAAGTCTTAAACTGTTTAGAAGCTCTGTTGAAGTGCCGAAGGTGCTTCTGATGCCGGGAACTCCAGGTCTTTGGTGAAGAGCAAGGGATGCCGGAACATAGCGTATATCGTCAACCTGTGCACGGGAAGCTCCCGTCATCCTGCGCCTCGTATAGGTGGAAAGGGATTCAAGATATCTCCTCGAACCTTCTGCATAAAGAACTCCAAGAGCAAGGGATGACTTTCCGGAGCCTGACACGCCGGA
>CAZALQ010000020.1:568-15673 GCA_964485605.1 uncultured Oscillospiraceae bacterium | reverse complement strand
GAAGTGTTACCAATACGATGATTACAAGAAGTATTACAGCTGAATGAGGAAATTCTCGTTTTCTCATAACTTCCACCTTATTGTGCATCCCCCATTTTCATAGGGGATGCACTTTTATTTTAAGTAAATAGATTAACTTTTTCGGCCTTAGCCTACTTATCTCCTTCAAGACCGGACACCTTTCCGATCATGGAGTTCTTGCAGAATACTACTTCATAAATAAAGAGTGCTACTGCAGTAAAAGCATATCCATAGAACCCTACCCTGAAATTGTTCGTTGCCGTCGTGCCGCCAAGAACGTTCTTTGAGAGGAAGTTTATGATGATAGGCGATGTGGATACTGCCAAACTGATAATTGGCATATAAAGACCCATCGCCTGGCCCATATATTGCTTTTCAACTTCTTCTGACAGATAGTAAGTACCGCCTGCCATCTGGATTCCGAGACCTATACCAAAGAGTATGCCTCCGACCTGCACTCCGACTATACCGTTTGCCTGAAGAATAAGGAAGTACCCAACAGCGTTCATAGCATAGCCTATAGGAAGGAGATACTTCTTAAAGGCTTTAAGAAGGAATCCAAAGAATATTCCGCAGAAAAGTCTTGCCATGGTATTGGATGCCGTTGCTGTACCTGCAGTAACTGCTCCGCCGAAATTCCTGTCTGCAATATATCCCGCGATATTCGTGAGGAATGCCATCTGGTTTGTTGTTGCAAAGTAGGAAATAATCGTTATGACGATAAACCCGGGTGTAAAGATTCCTTTAAGACCGGAAAGGCCTACGCCCTTTCCGACCAGCTTTGCGCCCTTCTCACCCTGAGGGGTTGCAACGATAAAGAGCACGATGAAAGGGATCATTATGAGGAAGATAAAATATGATCTGTACCAATAGAGTGCTCCGAAAAATCCTGCTGCAAGGGTAAGAAGGGAACGCATAAAGCCTGATACACCTGTCCTTATACCCATAAACTCGCCTCTGGCATTTCCGTCAAACAGCTCAGCTATAATGGCGTTTGCCGACGGCATAAAGAATCCTTGTCCTATACCAATAACAACAGATGATATTACAACAAATATGATGCTTCCATGGAATGCGAGAGGAATAAGTCCTCCTACGCATATCAGCAGTATAGCCGTAACCATCATGTCTTTCTTAGTCATAAACTGAGAAAGTGGAATGGTTAATAGCTGTACAGGGACCGATACTGCTGACGGGAGCGTTATAGTCATCTGAACAAGAGTAAGGGATGCTTCCGGAAATGCTACCTGCATATTACGAAGTACCGGCGCAAGAGCATCCATACTGTTTGAATAGCAGCTTATCAGGAGCAAAGGAATTACGATTTTAATAGCTCCTGCAAGCGCACTGTATCTGCCTTTTTCAGCCATAGTATTTCAACTCCTTTCAAATAGTATAAATATAACATATGTTGCTACATTAAGAGCGAATAATAGACATTTAAAATATCCATTTCCGTGCTTTCGATAATTGGCCTTGCTTCATCCGGGGTCTCAGGGTAAATCTCTTTATATTTATCCCATGTCATAAAGGCTTCAGATTCAAACTCCGGTGCACCGGTAGGTTTGTAGTCTTCCTGATGGAATACCTCGCCTGTTGATTCGCCGGGGTTATCGTAAACTCCGTATTTATATACGGTATCTACAACAGCCTTATAGTTTTCCATATTGATGTCAGCATAAATAAGTGGTGCCTTATCAAAGCCGAAGATATACTGTCCGCCCGGAGCAAGTACATCAAGCCATTCCTTAGTCTTATCGATACACTCCTGCTTGGAAAGCTGAGAGATGTATGCCAGCGGGAAACCGTCTCTTATGACATGCTTTGCACCGACACGTTTCTTAAACTCTCTAATGTCGCCCTTCTCAAGAGCGAGAACTGAACCCGTAGGCATATCCTGAATATAGTCAAGAAGAGGGGTCCAGTCCGTTTCAAGGAAACCACCTGCCCTTACACCAAGAGCAGCAAGATCTGTCGCTTCCTTCATCCAAGGCTCCCACCAAAGTTCCTCGAAATCCTTCGGTCTCATGTATGTAGCCATATGGAATGCATAGAATGCATAGGAATTACGGTTATACATTGCAAGATTTGGTGTATTGTGCTTAAGGTTAAAAGGATAAATAGCTTCAACTGCAGCCTTGACCTGCTCTCTTCTTCTCCTTAGGTCAACGAGCATTCCTGAGAAGCTTCTAAGCTCATCCGTCAAAATATCAAGAGCCTGATATCCACCTCCGCCGCGAGGGAACATTGGGTATCCATATTTCTTGCCAAGCATACCGTGAAGTCCGTAAAGAGCTCCGTTTGCCTTCTTTTCATTTTCTATAGCCCTGTACATAGCAGAGTTGGCAACAGTCGGATTTGCTTCAAAATCTAAAGCCCTGTTGACCCTTGGCACTGCCTTTGTAACGATGAACTTGTAGGGATCTTTAATAAGCTCCTCATACTCTTCCGGCTCCATCATATGGGTATTTGGATTCTGCATTATGCCACCCGTACCCATTTTGCTGGCCTCAGAATAATATGACTGTGCTTTAGGCGGATTAAAAAAGTTGCCACCCATGGGGTCAACATCTGCAGGAATATCGGCACAAATCTGATCTGCAATAGGAAGGATCAGGCTGAAGTCCCAATATACTCTTCTTGGGTCAAGACCTGCACATCCTGCCATAACATGCATACCTAAATTTGTCTCTATAGGAACCCTTTTGGGTATCCTGTTATTCATTACATCTTCTCTAAGTTGTATTCTTTCCTGCAGCATTTTTTCTGCATCCTGCATATATTACCCTCCTTTCTAAAGTAACAACGCAATATATGATTTCATTATCTCCATATCGAATTCATGAAGAACATCTTTATAGAATTCCGGCGTATGGGGATACTTTTCTTTATACTCTTTCCAATTGGTGAAATATTTTGATTCTACTTTTTCAATGCTCTTATCAATCTCGAAATGCTCGCTGTTAAGAGGCGTTCCGAAATGCTCGCCGGGATTATCGTATTTTGCATAGTCTCTAACGAATTCAGTAAGGGCGCACAGGTTCTCCCAGTTAATATCGCCTATTGACAATGGACTCTTATCAAAGTCCATAATGTACCCGCATCCAGGCAGCATCACGTCAAGTATTTCCTTGGCCTTATCTATTACCTGTTCCTTCGTTCCTGTTCTTAAAAGAATCAGCGGATAAAGGCCGGTAGCCAGGAGCTTATCTCCTAGCTTCTCTTTGATAAGCTTTGGATCGCCTTTTTCATATTTGACTACGGTTCCTGCAGGAAATTCTGCAAGGTAATCTATGTACCTCATCCAATCTTCTTCTGCAAAGGGCGAAAGTCTTGCACCTCTTGCCGCATACTGCCTTGCCTGAATGAGGAAGGTCGGGAACCAAAGTTCTTCAAAATCTTTAAGCCTCATATACGGAGCCATATGAAGAGGCATACCCACAGAGCCTTCCGGATGCGGCATGGGAGGAAGTCCGTATGTAAATACTATAGGAAGAACCGCCTCACAGGCTGCCTTTATCTTTTCTCTATCCCTTCTGACATCTACAACGATGTTGGAAAAACCCCTTAATTGGTCGCCGATAAAATCGAAAGGACATGCAGAAAAGCCAAGTCCCATCCAAGGAGCTCCCACGTAATAGCCGCCTTCATCCATGATTTTTGCAGCGTATCCGTTCCTTGCAAGTCTGCCTTCTCTTTGATCTTCCAAATTCATCTTGGCAAGAGCAATGGACCTCATAATACCGTTATCCGGTGCAAGAGCCGTATGCTGGGCCGGCAAGACCCTTTCAAGAAGGCATGCATAAGGATCTTCTATCAGGTAATCATAGTCTTCTCTCTTCATTCCTTCCACTTCCGGATGCTGCATTACAGGAGCAGTACCAAGAATAAAAGTCTTAGAGTCAATGGCCTGATAACACCCCGGAAGCCTGGCCATAAAGCCGGCGCCCCTGAACATACTAGTGTCGGAATAGACCATCTTCATAATCTTTTGAGCAGCATCTGACATGAGAGAATAATCGAAATTCACCTCATCCATGTTAAGCCCGCTATACTCTGCTGCGATTGAATTATGTAAAGAAAAAGCGACCGGCATTCTTTCCGGAACTATATTGTTGTAGAAATCAGAAAAGAGCTTATTTCTTTTTTCTTGTAATTTTCTTGTTTCTTCATCCATATCAATCTATTCCTCTTTAACTGACATTTGACTAATGTGGGGATAACCGATCAGTTATCCCCACAGCATCAAACACTATTAAATCTTTATTCTTTCTTTTCTTCTGCAGGTGGATTTCCTTCAAGTCCGGAAATCTTACCTATCATAGAATTCTTGCAGAATATCACTTCATAGAGGAGCAGCAGAACTGCTGTGAGTGTATATCCGTAGAAACCAACTCTGAAGTTGTTCGTTGCGGTTGTTCCGCCAAGAAGATTCTTGGAAAGGAAGTTGATGATAACAGGAGCTACCGATACAGCTAAGCTTACAACCGGCATGTAAAGACCCATTGCCTGGCCCATATACTGTTTCTCCACTTCTTCTGACAGATAGTAGGTTCCGCCTGCCATCTGAATACCAAGGCCTATACCGAAAAGTATGCCGCCGACCTGTACTCCGACCATTCCGTTGGCCTTTAAGATGAGCAAATATCCGACTGCGTTCATTGCATAGCCAAGAGGAAGCAGATATTTCTTGAATGCCTTAAGAAGGAATCCGAAGAGTACGCCGCAGAAGAGTCTCGCCATTGTATTGAATGCAGTAGCGGTGCCCGCCGTAACAGCGCCGCCGAAGTTTCTGTCTGCGATGTATCCTGCGATATTTGTAAGGAATGCCATCTGGTTAGTTGTAGCCATAAAGGATATAACTGTGATTACGAGGAATCCCGGGGTGATAACGCCCTTAAGTCCTGAAAGTCCTACGCCCTTACCAACAAGTTTTGCGCCCTTGGGGCCCTGCGGTGTAGCAATGCAGAACAGTACGATGAACGGGATCATGATTACGAAGATGTAATATGCTTTGTACCAATATGCTGCTCCGAAGAATCCGCAAGCAACTGTCAGAAGAGAACGCATAAAGCCTGATACACCGGTCCTTATGCCCATAAACTCTCCTCTGACATTTCCGTCAAAGAGTTCCGCAACTATAGCGCTCGACGCCGGCATAAAGAAGCCCTGGCCGATTCCTATGATTACTGATGAAATTACTACGAAGATGATGCTTCCGTGCAGTACCAGCGGAATAAGACCACCTACACAAATGAGAACGATAGCGACTACCATCATGTCTTTCTTGGACATGAACTGAGCAAGCGGAATCGTAAGAAGTTGTACCGGAACAGATACCGCCGACGGAAGCGTCAACGTCATCTGTACCAACGTCAAAGATGCTGTTGGGAATGCCTCCTGCATGTTACGCAGGATTGGAGCCAGAGCATCTACACTGGATGAATAACAGCTGATGAGCAATAATGGAATGATAATCTTTATTGCTCCACCGAGTGCGCTGTATTTACCTTTTTCAGCCATAATACCCTCCTAAATTAATAGAACAACAATAATTATTTATATTTCCACATTTCATCCTATTTTTAGGATAAGGATGAAACGATGTGGTTATAGAAACCTTCTGCAAGTCTTTCACGTTTTGCAGGATCTTCTTCCCAAGAAGGATCCTTCTTGGCGGCTTCAAACAATTCTCTGATCGTATAATCTTTACTATCCATTTCCTTTACCTCTTCTTAAGCCCGTATTCGTTTGCGAACTTCCATACAGCAATTACGTTTTCTTTGTTTACATCAGTTGCACCGCAGAAGGGCTTATCCTGAAGGAATACAAATCCTCCGCCCGGTGCAAGCTGATCGTACATATACTTTGTATGATCAAGACACTTTTCCTTCGACTCAAGCTTGAGCATGTTGGTCGTAATACCTGCGCCCACGGTAGCCCAGTCGCCTATTTCTTTCTTTACATCAATAGGATCATCTGCCTCTAGCATGAACATAAATGCACCCTTTGGCAGGTCTCTGTACTGTTCGAGGGTGTGAAGGAATCTTCCTTCGCCTTTTACAAAGAACCTTCCGCCCTTTTCCATGTACTCCATGTAATCTTTCTTTAAGTAGTAAATAAAGTGTCTTTGGAACTGCTTAGGATTTAAGAAACAGGCGCTGTGGTATACCGTCGTTCCGCAGATGTATTGGTCAGGAGGAATTGGAATGTCTTTTGGCTTCATCCTCATTGCCGCCATGTTTTGCTCATGAATCTTATCGCAGGCCTCCTCTACCATTTCAGGGCGCCTTCTTAAGTCTACGAGAGTCTTTTTGATTCCTCTTACCCTGTCAAACAATGTATCAAGGGGAATATCATATCTGGCACCCTTAAATGTTGTGACCATAAGACCTGCTTCATCAAACTTATCGCCGATGAGTATGTTCATCAGCATATGGGATTTCCAAGCCTTCAGAGCTTCGATAAGATCTGCATAAGCCTCTTCATAGGGCTTTTGGAAAGACGGGACTCTTTCTTTCGTAAGGACTTCTTTCCAGAAGTAAAAGGGATCTTCTATAAACTTCGGGAAATCCTCGTCCTCCATGGTATGTTCGTTGGCTTGATTGTGACCGATGTTTGTACCGTCAGCTCCTATTACATAGTTATCAATTCCCAGGCGCTCATAGGCTCTCATAGCCTTTGAAACTCCCGGAGGAGCCCACATCCAATCAACTTCAATATCTTTTATCATTTCGCAGTAGGCTTCTGCAGCCTTAAAGGGATTGTCCATTACATCTACATAGGTCCCGCCGTTATAAGCAAATGGCCAGTTCCCAACTTCCATTCCAACCGGTATTTTCTCCGGTTCAATAAAGTTGACCGCATCTAAAAGATTTTTTTCTGTATATTCTTTCTTTTCTTCTCCAGTCATAGCCGCCTCCTTACTACTGCTTAAAGTTCTTTTCTTATTTTTGGCAACACTAAACTAACCAGGGACTATTCTCCCTTTTTAATGCTTTGTTTTAAATCCAGGATAAAGTAGGTGAATTAAATATCAGAAGTGACAAGCGAAACTATGTGTCGCAATATACTTAAAACATTCTGTATGAAATTCTGAATCTTCGCCATCTAAATCGATATCAAAATTGCCGTTTGTTATCGTTAGTTCATCCATCCGCTTGCCTCCTTAAAGATTTTTACGATTATATTTTATCTTGCTTTTACTCGCTTGTATAATATATAATTTGGATGAAGGTATAAACGCAGTTTATACCTTACGGAAAATTTCCAAATTTTATTTATATGCATTTGTAGAAGAGGCAAAATATGAACAGCGATCAATTACTAAAGTTTAAAGCTATTTCCGATTACGGAACACTTACAAAAGCCGCTGAACATCTTTACGTTTCTCAGCCGGCATTAAGTTACAGTCTATCAAGTCTTGAAAAAGAACTCGGCTGCAATCTGTTTAACAGGGAGAAAAACAACTTAATACTAAACGAAAACGGAAAACTCCTATTGCCCTATGCAGAGCAGCTCTCATCACTTTTATCAAGAGCAGAGTTTGCTTTGGAAGAAAAGGATAATATAAGGCTATCGTCAAACAACATTTGTGCTGCATTCATACTTTCCTGCTACCCCCAGGAACTTCTACCCTATGTGCAACTCATCAAAACAGAAGAAAGCAACTTTGGAGAAATGCTCCTCAAAGGATCTTTGGATGCTGCAACCTGTGACAGTTTCTATATAAAGAAAATGCAAAAAGAATATCCCGAAGTACAATTTGAAAGGCATATTCTATGCAAAGAAGAACTTGGTGTGATAATCCACGAGGGTCACCCGTTCTTCAGCAGGCCCTTCCTTACATATGCAGATCTTAAGGATATTCCGCTTTGCGTTCACCATGACAACCAGTCATTTATCCTCTGGCTTGACAATATACAGGAAACATACAATGCAGAATTTAAAATTGTATTTTCGATGGACCACTGCACTCACTACTATTTAAGAGACAGAATAGATTATCCTGAGATTGCCATAAGAAACAGTATTATTCCAGAACCAATACATGAAACAGGAAGAACATACAGATTCATTAAATTAAAAGATGACTACTCTACAAGAAATATATACTTATGGAACCTTCGTGATAACGCTGCCAAGGTAAGACCCCTTGTTGAAAGTATAAAGGCTTACTATTCCACGAACAGTCCGTTAAGAAGACCTGCACGTGAAACACAAAATGTGCCGCTGTACAGGCCTATTTAATGAATTCAACTTTCAAAGTTGTTATCACTCTCTGAAAAGCTTAGACCTCTTGTATGCCACCATCATAGCGCAGAAAAGCACTATCCAGGAAAGCGGCTGAACAATGCAAACAGAAAAAGGGGTATATGCAATAAACTTTGTAATGATCCTTATGGAAATCTGTCTGAAAAGAACATTAAACCCTACCTGCATAAACAAGGGAGTCTTTGTATCTCCGCATCCCCTCAAAGCGCCCATAAGGATTTGGTCCGTTCCTTGAATAACAAAAAGAGGAGTTGCCAGCCTTAAAGCCATTACACTGTACTCTATTACTTTTGTCTCCGAGTTAAAGAAAGCAGAAATCTGCGGCGCAAATATTACAACAAAGAGTGTAACAACCACAGTATATGACGCCATAATTACGATGCTTGATTTGACGCCAGTCTTTGATCTTTCAATATTCATTGCCCCCATGTTTTGGGATACAAAAGTCATGCAGGCTACGCCCATGGAATTTGCCGCCATAAAGAGAAGCTGTTCACATTTTGTATATGTGGAATAACCGCTCAGAAAATCAACTCCAAGCCCATTAATATATGACTGAATAAGCACATTCGAAAGGGCCGTAATAGCCATTTGCACAGCCGTCGGTATACCTAAAGTTACTATTTCTTTTGATAATGCCTTTTCAAAGTAAAGCTCTCCCTTTTTAAGCGCCACATCAGTATTTGTTTCAAAGAGCTCAATAACAGTCAGGGCTGCCGCAACGCATTGTGCTATGGCCGTAGCCCATGCTACGCCTTTAATCCCCATTTTAAGTGCAACTACAAAGAAAAGATCAAGGATCACATTGACTATAGACGCAGCCACCAGGAAGAAAAAGGGCTTTCTGGAATCACCGACAGCCCTTAAGACTCCGGCTCCCATGTTGTATATGATTTGCGCTGCAACGAGGCTAAATATTATATCAAGATAGGATTTGGCATGATGATAAACGCTGTCCGGAACATTGGAAAGTCTTAAGGCCATGGGCCCAAGTACCCTTCCTGCTATGGTAAACAGCACAGAGCAAATAAGAGCAATATACATGGCAGTAGATGATGCCTTCTTTACCTTATCCTGCTCACCTGCTCCAAAATGCCTGGCTATAACTATGCCGGCTCCTGAGGAAAGCCCAATGAAGGTCTTGATGATCAAATTGAGAATATGGCTGCAGGCCCCTACAGCAGCATACTCATCATTGGTCGCAAAATTTCCGATGACCCAGGTATCCGCCAGGTTATACAGCTGCTGAAAAAGGTCTCCAAGCAGAAGAGGAAGGGCAAAAGAAATCAAAAGGGCATAAATGTTGCCCTTTGTCATATCTATATTCTTTTGCATCCTATTCTTAAGTGCCATGGTACCGGTATTATATCACTTCATATACTTCCTGAATAAATTCTTTAAGCTCATGCTCGTGAATATTAAAAACTATTGCAGCAAAAGATACGCTGCAGGAAACTGAAGACTGCTCTTTCTCATCTAAAATATCCTTAGTAATGGAGAGCATGGTTACAGTATCTGATTCCTTAACCGCCGCCTTTATATGCCCGATATATGCTCCTTCTTCCCTTAGGTCTTTGGCAAGATGCTTCATTATAGCACTAAGAGATGACAGCACTTCATCTTTTCCCTTTAAAACCTCTTTTTTAAATGAAGCTGCAAGCGCTCCTTCATGCTCATGGATATCTATATCACCCTCGTGATGATGGTGATCTTCATGTTCATGATGATGTTCATGATCAGACATTAAAGGACCTCCTTTATGCTTTTAACCCAAAGGTCATCTCCTATGGCACTTATCTTAAATATCTTTGCTTCTTTATTCATCTCCGCAATTTCCGATGCTGCTTTTTCAGCTGTTTCCGTGTCCACCAGATCGCACTTGTTAAGAAGCACTATCTTTGCTCCTTTTAGCTGATTTGAAATAAAGACATCCATATAGTCCATGAGCTCGTCCCATCTGTAGGCATCGCAAAGGACTACGCTTGTGATATCTTCAGCGTCCGCATACTGCTCCATTATCTTTATGATGTTTAGAGGCTGGGCAACGCCCGTTGCCTCTATTATGAGATACTCAGGATCATACTTTTCCTTTATCTCATTTGCAGCAACTGTAAGGTCACCTGCCAGCGTACAGCAAATGCATCCTGAAAAAAGCTCTCGTATTTCGTAGCCTCCGAGGAGGGATGTATCCACTGATACATCCCCGATCTCGTTTTCTATTATGGCTACAGGAGTTTTTAACTTGGACATCAAAGAAAGTTCTTTTGCAAGTTTTAAAAGGACGGTCGTCTTCCCGCTTCCAAGGAAACCGCCCAGAATTATTATCTTCATAATTTTAGCTTCTTGCTGCTGCCACCATGGCCTTGATATTATCACCCTTTGCATTGACAGGAAGTCCGCATGCAGATGTGATGATATACCTGTCTCTTCCCACCATGTCGGCCTGCTTTACTATGTAATCATAAACCTCATCGGGAGTTCCAAGGGTAAGCATAGCCGGCGTTACATTACAGGTTATTGCCATTCTGTCCCCAAGGTTCTTTACTACAAGGTCCATGTCCGTAAGACCGTCCGTATCAAAGATGCATTTGTTCTTTGGGAATACCTTAAAGAAGTCAAGGAAATCATCCCACTTGGCATCGTAATGGAAAAATACTTTTCCACCGAGATCTATGGCGTTGTTTGTATACCTTTCAATATACGGCCAAGCAAACTTTTCAAAGGTTGCCCTTGATACAAAATCGCAGGATGCTCTTACTGCAGGCTGAATCATGATGGCATAAGCCTTGTTGTTCTTTACGCCCCTTGATATGTCTTCGAGCGTTTCGTTATATATGATCTCCTGAACTTCATGTACAGTATCGGGAATCTTTCTTAAATCCCTGAAGAAGGTGGATATTCCTCTCATGGCTGAAAGGTAGTCAAATACAGGTTCATTTCCTACCGTATTCCATTCCCAATATCCGTGCTCTTCGAGAATAGGAGTGGTGTAATTTCTAACCCTTCTTGAAAACTGGAAATCTTCCGGCTTTAAGCCAAGCTTCTCGGCTATGTACCAATCCTTGTATTCTTTCCATCCATGCTGAATGATCCTATCATAGTCCTCTATGGCCATCTGAGGTCTTTCGTCTATCTGAATCATCTCATTTCTGTCAAGGTCTATTCCGGGGAGCTTTGTATTGCTCATAAAGGAAAGCCCCTTTGTACGGCTCATGATGCTTGTAAAGCCGTGAAGCGCATCCACATCCTTTAGCTCTTCAATTACTTCCATGCAGGTGTCTGCTAGATATTCGGGTCTTTCCATGGCATCTGCAGGACAGATTTCAGGATCCTTGATCTTTGCCACAGGAATGCAGCCCATAATAAGAACCGGAAGCCTGTCGCTCTTCTTAAATGCTATAGCATTATCAAGACGCTCTTTTCTTTCTTCTTTAAGCTCAGCTGCGGTCTTCATATTACTCAACCCCCAAAAACTTCTTTGCAAGGATAACATCATCCTGAGGACCCGGACATCTCGCATCAGCTCCTACGTATTCTACGGTAAGATCATCTACTATGCCGCCTCCGATAAGGATGGGAGTCTTATGACCTCTTGCCCTTATCTCCTCGATGGTGGCCTTCATGGGATCAAAGGCTGTTGTAAGAAGGCAGGACATTCCGATTATATCGGGATTGTACTTATCTACTGCATCCGCGAAGACTTTTACAGGAACATTTTCTCCTATGTCGATGACCTCAAAGCCGTTGGACTTAAGGATCGCTGCCACTATATTCTTGCCGATGTAGTGAATATCAGTTTCGACTGTGCCTATGAGGAATTTGCCGTAGGTGCTGCCTGCGCTTTCTTCTTTTTCATCTTCAAATAGTTCCGATGCTTCATTGAAAAGATCAGCAGACATCATCAGGTCGGAAATGAAATACTCCTTATCTGCATATCTTTGGCCGACTACCTCGAGCCCCTTTTGAAGAGCTGCAACTATTTCCCCTGAAGAAGTTCCCTTCTCTACCTCTTTTTTGACTTCTTCCATGAGCAGATCATCTTCAAGATCTGCCATGGCATCTACTATCACCTGATTCATATTTTTCTTCCTTTTCTATTTGTATTCACCGTATTCTTTTACGGTCTTTAAAATGACATCCATTATGTCAAGGTCTATATCAACGCCTCTGAGCGGTGATTTGTTGGCCTTAAATTGATATCTGTTTGTAGGCCCTACAAGGTCTATAAAAGCCTTGGTTTTATCTATGGCTTCTTCCTTGCTCTTAAGAGTGTAGTTCTCGATTGGGAACATTCCTGTTAAGACCTTCTTTGTTCCAAGCTTTTCAACACAAAGCTTTGGATCTGTCTTTTCAAACCACATGAGTGAGTCATCGGGTACATCCACAAGGTATGGCATAAATCTTGCCCAGTCATCCTCACAGAACATGGAGATGCCTCTGTCTGTATCCCTTAGGTAGTTAAGGACAAGGATATAGCTTGGCCACCAGAACTTGGCAAAATCCTTTTCTCTCATGAATGTTGCCATATGAAGAGCAAAGAATACTCTTCCGCCTTCTCTGCCTCTTGGATAAAGGGACATCTTCTTAAGCTCATAGGCCGTAAAGGCATCTACTGCCGCCATTACGTTTTCAGGCTGCCTGCGTATATCCGTGGCTATTTTGCTGAAAGACCTTAAGTAATCTGCAATATCATCAAAGGGAGCTACGCCGAGGCCAAGGTTAAAATCAAATCTTGTCCTTTCGTATTTCCTCATAGTATCGCCTCTTCCCTTCATATATACGGCAAAGAAGGCATCCGATACCTTTTGAGCTTTCCAGAACATTCCCATATCTGTCGCTCTGTCTCCAGTAAGGTTTGTATAAAGCCTTGGGAGAACCTTATCGACTATGTATTTGAGCGGGTCTTTGGCAAGCTCCGGATACTCATCATCTTCCATGACGCATATATTCTGGTGCTGCATAAATCCGCCCGATGACATGACCATCTTCCTCGAGCCAAGAAGCTTATCTGCCGCATAGCAAGACGGTGTCGTGATCGGGAATATGTCGGAGTCGACCTTTGACGTAATGTAATCCATGGCCTCAACGCACTTTTCTGCGCTGAACTGATCGGTCACAAGGTTAAGTCCTTTTTTATCGATTCCAACGGCAATATCAACTGCCTGGGCAACAGGGATTCTCTGGGGCCTTACGCCGTTCCAAATATCTCTAAAGAGCTGTTCTTTTTCCTGTACTGTTGTTGCAACCATAGCCCGTTCCTCCTTTACATAAGCCCGACGATATACATAAAGTATTCGTCTTCTGCTTTGCGAAGATATGGAAGGACATATACTTTATCATCTTCGGACAGATGATATCTTTCTACCAATTCTTCATCGGTAAGATAGTATTCCGATTTAAATTCCATTCTTTTCTCCTTTAAGGAAACTGCCCGCAAATGCGGGCAGCATCATATCTCATTTAAGCAAGACGCGTATTCTGTCTATGGACTATTTTCCATTCACCGTTTATTTTTCTGAAGATGATGGAAACAACCCAGCCAAAGCCTACCCATTCATTTTTTGATACACTGTGGGTCTCCACTTTGCATTTGAAGAGTATGTATGCCATATTTCCTTCGCACTCAGCGGATATCCACTCTATCTCTCTGTTTCTTTCACCGTCGTTATCCTTTGCAACATTTACGGATGCCTGCCTTACAGCTTCAGCACCTACAAAGGTCCTGCTTGATGCACTTATGGAAGTTGCATAAGGAACATCTGCTACGAACTTGTTGTAAAGATCCGGCTTGTTATATGAAAGATCTGCTTCTCCTTCGAGGACTGCCTTTATGGTATCCTGAAGGTCTCTTGGTAAATTCTCAAGCATAGCTTTTCCATCTCCTTTTTACATCATAAGAGCCATATGATAGTTCATCTGAGCGTCGTAAAGCTTTTCGAGTCTTTCCCTTGCGATCTCAGGTGTATATGGATTTGCCTTAAGGAACTCATCCCAGTCAAATGCGTATTCAGATTTAACTCTGCAAAGAGCCTTTGCATCGCAGGTATATCCTTCTTCATTGAGCTTGTGGCCAAAGGGCTTTCCTGCGTCTTCGCCGTATACAGCATGGTCTCTTAAATACTCGGCAACGAGGTTCATATTTTCAATATTGACATTTCTGCTGCCGTTAAGGCCCTTATCGAAGCTGAAGAGGAATCCGCCGCCCGGCATCATGATATCAAGGTGAGCTTTGAGCCTGTCTATGATCTCTTCCTTTGTTCCTGTATCAAGAAGCTGAATCGGGAAGAATCCGCCTACGATATATTTATCGCCCAGTTTTTCCTTAACAAGCTTTTCGTCTCCTGCTTCGAATCTATACTGAAGGTTTGCAGGGAATTCCTGCATCAGGTCTATATGCTGCATGCAGTTTGCTTCCCAGAACATTCCGAATCTTACTCCGCAGGCTGCATAATCTCTTGCCATCCTGAG
This sequence comes from uncultured Oscillospiraceae bacterium, assembly GCA_964485605.1. Lineage (GTDB taxonomy): Bacteria > Bacillota > Clostridia > Peptostreptococcales > Anaerovoracaceae > RUG13409. The sequence goes on along the minus strand of CAZALQ010000020.1, from coordinate 910 downwards.
GGCTGTAGGCATATAGAGCTCTTCCATATCCTTTGGCCTCATAAACGGAGGCATATGGATAGGAGCATTAACAACGCTTGTAAAGTGAGCAACAGGAGGAAGTCCCAGTTTAAAGCAAAGAGGATAGAATGCTTCGCATGCATCTAAGATCTTCTGTCTGTTTCTTCTGATATCAGTGCTGATACCTGTAAAGCTTCTAAGAAGGTCTGCCAGCATATCAAAGGGGGTCTCAGTTGATCCCATAGCACCTCTGGGACCTCCGCCCATGGTATATCCGAACTTATCGGTCATTTCTCTTGTTATGGCAGAGATTGCATCTCTATCCTGTTCTCTTGCCTTATC
>CAZALQ010000020.1:0-558 GCA_964485605.1 uncultured Oscillospiraceae bacterium | reverse complement strand
AGCAATTGTGAGAAGATCCATAACATGAGGATTCTTAGTTCTGTCAAGAGCGGGATAAATTCTCGGTATTGCCTTATCGATTATGAATTTATATGGATCTTTAATGAACTCATCATATTCTTCTGCGCTCATGCTGGAGACTTCAGGATGCTGAATAAATCCTGTCTCAACCATCTTGAAGGCTTTTGCCTCAAGCAGTGAGAAATATGATGCGATTCTGACGGTTCCGTTTCCGGAAGGAATAGGGCATCTGTCGGAATATACCCTTTTGCAGATATCCTCTGCGATATCCCTCATTCTCTTAAAATCAAACTGGACTTTAGTGAAATCAAGTCCTGCCTGAGTGGCCAGAACCGAATGGGATACGGACATTTCAACGGGGATACGTTTGGGTATGATATTCTGATAAAAGTCCAGATAATTCTGAGTTCTTTCATCCTGTATCGCTTTTATCTTTTCATCCATTTTTTTATCCTTTCTACTTTAACTTCTTTTAGAAGGGTCCGTATCCAAGAAGATAGGCACCTTCGAGTATCGCAACACCCACCACATTCCATA
>CAZALQ010000019.1:9651-15742 GCA_964485605.1 uncultured Oscillospiraceae bacterium | reverse complement strand
ATTAAGAGCATTGGGTGCATCGAAGAGAAATATATCTTCTATCTTCAATGCAGAGACCTTCATCATAGGGCTTCTATCCGGCCTTATAGGTGTCGGCGTGACCATGCTGTTAAATATTCCAATTAACGCACTTCTTCTAAAGCTTACGGAAAATTCTGATATTAAGGCGGTGCTTCCGCCGGAGTCCGGGGTAGCTTTAGTGATCATTGCTACAGTGCTGACAATGATAGGCGGTTTGATCCCTTCAAAATCTGCTTCAAAGAAGGATCCTGTAATAGCACTCAGAACGGAATAATGACAGTAATTATAATCTTGATCATTGCACTGTTTGCAGTGCTCAGTATAAGGAAAATACATAAAGACAAGATGCTTTCCCGCTGCTCAGGCTGCAGTGGAGATTGTTCTTGTTGCGAAATAAAAAGGAAAGAAGATATTTATTAATGAATCTAAGAGAACTGGAAATCGGAAAAAGTGCAGTTATTAAATCTGTAGGAGGCGAAGGCGCTACACGTCAGCACTTCCTTGATATGGGTGTTATTCCCAATACAATGGTAACCTTAGAAAAATTAGCTCCTTTGGGTGATCCGATGGAACTAAAGATTCATGGTTATTCTCTTACATTAAGACTCTCTGATGCGGAACAAATTGAAATTGAACCGCTTCAGGACATAAAGGAAGAATCAATTGCAAGAAATCCAATAAAAGAGACGGCACATCCGGGCCTTGGTGAAGGCGGAAAATATCACGATAAGAAGACTGAAAATCCGCTTCCTGAAGGAACTCTTTTAAGGTTTGCTCTTGCCGGTAACCAAAACAGCGGTAAGACAACTCTGTTTAATCAGCTAACAGGGGCAAATCAACATGTCGGAAATTTCCCCGGAGTTACTGTAGACAGAAAAGATGGACCCATAAGAGGTTACGATGATACGGATGTAGTCGATCTTCCGGGTATTTATTCATTATCCCCTTATTCAAGCGAAGAAGTTGTATCCAGACAGTTTATTTTAAATGAAGCTCCGGAAGGAATTATAAACATTGTCGACGCATCGAACATAGAAAGAAATCTATATTTGACGCTTCAGCTTCTTGAATTAGAGACACCCGTAGTCGTTGCCCTTAATATGATGGATGAAGTAAGGGAAAACGGCGGATCGATTAATATAAACCTCATGGAGGAATTGCTCGGAGTGCCGGTAGTTCCCATTTCTGCTGCAAAAAATGAGGGCGTAGATGAACTTGTAACTCATGCGCTTCATGTTGCAAGGTATCAGGAAAAACCGACTGTTACAGACTTTTGCAGTGAAGATTCACCTGTACATAGATGCATTCACGGAATAATGACCTTAATAAAAGACCATGCATCCAGCGCAAAGATTCCGCTCAGATTCGCTGCTACAAAGCTTGTTGAAGGGGATGAAAGAGTTATCAAAGCTCTTAAGCTTTCTCAAAATGAACTTGAAATGATAGAACATATCATACTTCAGCTTGAAGAAGAGGGCGGTCTTGACAGAAGCGCAGCAATTGCAGATATGCGTTTTTCATTTATCAAGGCAGTATGTTCTCAATCCGTTATAAAACCCCGTGAAACAAAAGAGCGCATAAGAAGCGAAAAAATCGACAAAGTATTAACAGGAAAGTATACTGCAATTCCCTGTTTCATAGGTATTATGGGGATCATTGCATGGCTTACCTTTGACGTGATAGGTGCTGCAGGTCAGAACCTTCTTGAAATCCTTATCAATAAACTTACGGAGTTTTTAGATTCCTTCATGGCTGCTCATAATGTTGCTGATGCTGTAAGAAGCCTTGTGATTGAGGGTGTATTTGCCGGTGTGGGAAGTGTTTTATCGTTCATCCCGATCATTGTTGTGCTGTTCTTCTTTTTATCAATGCTTGAAGACTCAGGATATATGGCAAGAGTCGCTTTTGTCATGGATAAGCTGCTGAGGAAAATCGGACTTTCAGGCAGAAGCATAGTTTCCATGCTGATAGGCTTCGGATGTTCAGTTCCGGGCATTATGTCAAGCAGAACGCTTCCGTCTGAGCGAGACAGAAAGATGACCATACTCATGATTCCTTTCATGAGTTGTTCTGCTAAGATTCCTATCTATGCATTCTTTGTGGATTTCTTTTTTGAAAAGTACAAAGGACTCATTATGGTAGGTCTTTATCTATTATCTATAATCGTAGGTATTTTAGTTATCTGCATAGCTAAAAATACTGCTTTTAGAGGAGAGGCTGTTCCTTTTGTAATGGAGCTTCCGACATACAGGATGCCTGGATTTAAAACAACCATGATGCTTCTTTGGGATAAAGCAAAAGACTTCCTCCAAAGAGCATTTACCATAATTTTTATGGCAAGCATTATCGTGTGGCTTCTTCAAACCTTTGACTTCAGTTTCCATATGGTAACGGACAGAAGTACAAGCATACTCGCTATTATCTGCGGATTTATTGCACCTATTTTTGCTCCCCTCGGTTTTGGAAATTGGCAGTCAGCAACTTCACTGATTGCAGGATTCCTCGCAAAGGAAAGTGTAGTCGGAACCTTGGAGGTGCTTTTCCCCGGAACTGCTTTGTATTCCATTATGGATCCTGCAGCTGCCGCATCAATGCTGGTATTCTGCCTCCTTTACACTCCATGTGTTGCTGCAATTTCTTCAGTAAAAAGAGAGCTTGGAGGTAAATGGGCTTTAGGCATTTGCTTTGGGCAGTGCGTAATTGCGTGGATTTGTGCATTTATAACACATATTATATTTTTGGCATTTGTTTAAACTATGATTAAAAAGGCTGATTGTCACATTCACATGGTGCTTGACGGCGTTTCTGATTTCAGGGATGCAATGAGAAGGCATCGCGAAAAACCCGATTATAAATTTATACGTAAGACCCTGGAATCATATGCGGATGCAGGCTACTATTACCTTCGTGACGGAGGAGATAAATACGGAGCATGTCTTGCTGCAAGAGAAATAGCTCCCGAATATGGCATCTCATACCTGACTCCTTATTTCCCAATTTATAAAAACGGTTGTTACGGTAAGTTTATAGGAGAAGGGTTTGAGTATGAGAATGACTTCTATAGACTTGTTAAGGAAATAAAGGCAAAGAAAGCTAATTTTCTTAAAATTATGGTTTCAGGTATCGTTGATTTTGATAAATACGGTGCATTCATTTACGATGGCCCCGATGCAAAAACTATTAAGGAAATGGTTCATGTAGGTCATGAAGAGGGCTTAAAGGTAATGGCGCACGCCAGCGGAGAGCGGTATCTTGAGGCTGTAATCGAGGCTGGAGCTGACAGTGTTGAGCATGGTTTTTATATCAATAATGATTGCCTGATCGAAATGTCAGAAAGGGGAACTATATGGGTCCCGACTATTTCAACGGTTGGCAACCTTGTAGATGATGACAGATATCCAAAGGAAACAACTAAAAGGATTTTTGATGAACATATGGCAAATGTCGCCAAAGGCGCTGCAATGGGCGTAAAAATTGCATGCGGTTCTGATGCCGGTGCATACAGGGTACCTCATGTTGAAGGTGCCAAAGATGAAATGGCATTTTTAAAGGCGGCCATTGGTGAAAATGCTGAAAAGATCATAACGGAGGGAAATGATGGAATCTTTAAGAACTTTGTATAAAGTTGGACTTGGGCCTTCAAGTTCCCATACCTTCGGACCGAAGGCTGCAGCAGAACTTTTTAAATCCCGTTATCCTGATGCCGATAATTACACCGTTATCCTTTACGGCTCATTGGCAATGACAGGTACCGGTCATGGAACGGGAAAGTCCATAAGAAGTGTCCTCAGCAATGTGCAGATACTTCCAGACACTGCGAATACAAAAGTACCCCATCCAAATACCATGGACTTTATCGCCCTTAAAGGCGGAATTGAAATAGGCAGCATGAGAATTATGAGTGTCGGAGGCGGGGCTATAGAGGTAGATGGAGAAGTTCTGCCGAAGGAAAGAGACGTATATCATGAAAAGAACTTTGACGAGATTTTATATAAATGTTCTCATGAAAATATCAGCATTCCTCAATATGTAAGAGAATGTGAAGGTGATGATATTTTTGATTATTTAAGGACTATTTGGAGAGCAATGTCAGATTGCGTTGAAGCAGGGCTTGAACACACAGGAATGCTTCCGGGTCCTTTAGGAATAAGCAGAAAAGCAAAAATGCTTTCTGAAATGCATTTAGACGGAGAAACACCCGATGTAACCCAAGACAGAACCATTTCTTCATATGCATTTGCCGTGGCTGAAGAAAATGCCTGTGAGGGTACAGTTGTCACTGCTCCTACCTGCGGAAGCGCAGGGGTTCTTCCGGCAGTTCTTTACTATATGCATCATGAACTCGGATACAGCGAAGATTCAATAGTAGATGCTTTGGCAACTGCGGGCGTGATAGGGAATGTCATACGTACAAATGCTTCAATATCAGGTGCGGAAGCAGGATGCCAGGCAGAGATAGGATCTGCTTGCAGCATGGCCTCCGCAGCAGTTGCGCAGCTTTACGGCTTTGATCTTCACCAAATTGAATATGCTGCAGAAGTTGCTATGGAGCATTCTCTGGGCCTTACCTGCGATCCTGTACAGGGGCTTGTACAGATCCCCTGCATTGAGCGATGCGCTGTAGCTGCAATGAGAGCGATGAACTGTGTTTCCATCGCAAGATTTCTTGCATACACAAGAAAAATATCTTTTGACAATGTAGTGGATACGATGTATCGTACGGGGAAAGATATTTCTCCATTGTATAGAGAGACTTCCGAAGGCGGTCTTGCTACACTTTATGAATAATTTATCAAGGAGAATCATATGGATTTAGTAGAAAGATTTTTAAAATATGTAAGCTTTGAAACTACATCAGACGAGCACAGCGAGAGCTGTCCTTCTTCCTCGAAAGAGCTGGAGCTTGCAAAATATATTGCAGATGAACTCAAAGACTTGGGACTTTCTGAAGCAAGAATGGATGAAAACGGATATGTATACGCTTATCTTCCTGCAAGCGGGGGGTATGAAGATAGGGATGTTATCGGCCTTATTGCCCATATGGATACATCGCCGGATGCTCCCGGAGCAAATATCAAAACAAGAAAGTTTGTATACGAGGGCGGAGATATTGTTCTCAATGAAAAGGTATCGATATCTGCAGATGAATACGACTTAAGCTATTTCAATGGACAGGAGCTCATAGTTACCGACGGAACGACACTCCTTGGTGCAGATGATAAAGCAGGTGCTGCTGAGATAGTAACTGCCATGGAATATTTACTTGCTCATCCTGAAGAAAAGCATGGAAAAATACTTGTTGCCTTTACCCCGGATGAAGAAATAGGAAGGGGTACAGACAGATTCGATCTCGAACATTTTCCTGCAAAATTTGCATATACCCTTGACGGAGGAAGAATAGACAGCATCGAGTATGAATGCTTTAATGCAGCTTCCTGCAAAGTGATTATAAACGGACTCAATATTCACCCGGGAAGTGCAAAGGATAAGATGAAGAATTCTATCCTTATGGCAAATGAGTTTATCAGCATGCTGCCATCGGCCGAAACTCCGGCACATACCGAAGGATATGAGGGCTTCTATCATGTAGCAGAAATATGCGGAGATGAAACACAAACTTCCGTTTCCATGATAATCAGAGACCATGACAGAGAGAAGTTTGAAGCAAGGAAAAACTACATACTTCACGTTGCATCCTACCTTAATGAGAAGTATGGAAAAGATACGGTAATAGTTAACCTTCGTGATTCATATTACAATATGAAGGAAAAGATTGAGCCGTGCATGTACATAGTTGACAGGGCAATCAAAGCTTTCAATGATTTAGGCGTTGATATAAAGCCCACACCGATCAGAGGCGGTACTGACGGAGCCCAGCTTTCATTTAAGGGACTTCCGTGTCCTAACCTTCCGACCGGCGGAGAAAATTATCACAGCATCAAGGAATTTGTATCTGTTGATGCAATGAAATTAATAGTTAAAGCAATAGTAAAAATAGTTTCTGAGGATTAGCTTTATGTTTAAAAATAAATATGTAGCATTTTGCATTTATCAGAGGCAGAGACTAAAA